>NZ_JAMYMV010000009.1:0-146864 GCF_040318715.1 Mesorhizobium sp. M1050
CCGCGACGGCTGCTGCGAAGGCAATGCCGGCACGCTGCAGGCTGATGGCGATGTCGCCGAGCAAGGCGCCGCCAGCGAGCCCTTTCCACAGAGCGGCAGCGATCATGTCGATGGGCGGCAGCACAGCGGCATTCACCCACCCGGCGCTGCTCGCCACCTGCCACAGCACCAGAAACCCCACGAGGACGCCGTAACGTGACAGGAAGCGGCCTGCGGTCAAATTGCCGAGGCGCAGCAAATCGATACCGATGTTGGTCCGGTGTCCGTGCGTGCCGATGACGGTCGGCTGTTCGACGTTCTGCAAAGTCATCGTCTTGCCCTTCGCTTCAGAGGGTTATTCGGCGGCCAGCACGGTCGAGCGAGCTGATGTCCACGGGTTTTCGGGACGTCGGAGGCCAAGGTTCTCGCGCAGCGTCCGCCCTTCATAGGCGGTGCGGAACAGGCCGCGGCGCTGCAGCTCCGGAATCACCAAATCGACAAAATCGTCGAGCGCACCCGGCAGCCACGGCGGCAGGATGTTGAAGCCGTCGGCCGCCTCATTGGTGAACCATTCTTCCAGTTGATCGGCCACCTGGGTGGCGCTGCCGATGACTGTGTAGTGGCCTCGCGCCGTCGCCACCCACTGGTAGAGCTGGCGGATCGTGAAGTTGTGCTCGTCGGCAATCTGGCGGATCAGCGCCTGACGGCTCTTCATGCCTTCAGTTTCCTTGGCTACCGGCAGCGGTCCGTCGAGCGGATAGCCGGTGATGTCGAGCGTCTGACCGGCCAGCGCGTTGAGCAGGGCGACGCCGTCCTCGGGCAGGATGAGACCATTCAACTGCTCATATTTGGCGCGGGCTTCTCCCTCGGTACGGCCGACGAAGGGTGCCACGCCAGGCATGATCAGCACCTGGTCGGGATCGCGGCCGACAGCCGCCACGCGCGCCTTGATGTCGCGGTAAAACTCTTGTGCCGTCTCGAGCTTTTGATGAGCGGTGAAGATCACCTCGGCCGAATGCGCGGCCAGCCCGCGCCCATCCTCGGACTGCCCGGCCTGCACCACCACCGGATGCCCCTGCACAGGGCGCGGCACGTTGAGCGGACCCTTGACGCTGAAATGCGCGCCCTTGTGATTGACGTCGTGCAGCTTGTCCTTGTCGTAGAAGCGGCCCGACTGCTTGTCGCGGATGAAGGCGTCGTCCTCCCAGCTGTCCCACAGCGCCTTGACGGTCTCGACATGTTCATGCGCCCGGGCATAGCGGTCGGCATGGTTGGGCTGGACATCGCGGTTGAAGTTCTGGGCGGTCTCGTCGCCGGCCGAGGTCACCACATTCCAGCCGGCACGGCCGTTGGACAACAGATCAAGCGACGCGAATTTGCGCGCCAGCGTATATGGCTCCTCATAGGTGGTGGACGCGGTGGCGATGAAGCCGAGATGCGTGGTGAGCGGCGCTAGGGCTGCAAACAGCGTCACTGGTTCGAAACCGGCGATCTTGGCATTGCCGCCCTCGCGGGCGCCGAGCCCAACCGTCAGATTGTCGGCGAGGAAATAAGCGTCGAACAGGCCGCGCTCGGCGGTCAAAGCAAGCTGCTTATGGAATTCGAAGCTCGTGGCGCCGTCGGCCGGCGCGTCGGGATGGCGCCAGGCGGCAATATGCTGTCCGCCACCAGGCAGGAAGGCGCCAAGCTTAATCTTTCTGCGCATCGTAAGTTCCTCTTGTCGCAGGGAGTTGAAGGAGGTTCGCTCTGCTCAGGCGGCCTTGATCCTCGCCGGCTTGGCTGATTTCGTACGGCTGACGCTGCGCCGTCCGTCGACTGCAACGGGCACGTCGCCGTCGACAGTGGCGCGGCGCACGACCCGGCGCTGATCGCCGTAGTCATTGACGGCGTAGTGCTGCGTCGCCCGGTTGTCCCAGATCGCCACGTCCCCCACTCGCCAACGCCAGCGGACAGTATTTTCAGGGGCGGTAACGTAGGATTGGAACAACTCGTAGACCCTGTGGAAGTCGCTTCTGGACAAGCCAACGAACCGCTGCACGAAATTGCCCAGAAGGAGAGTGCGCTCCCCGGTCTCCGGATGCACCCGGACAACGGGATGCTCGGTCTCGTAAATCGTGGAAGTAAACACCTCATCGAAGTGTTTTGTTTCGGCTTCGGTCGCCCGGGGTCTCACCGCGGCATAGTCATAGGCGTTGCTGTGAACGGCCCAAAGATCGTCCGCGAAACGCTTCAGCGTTGGCGGCAAACTCTCATAAGCTGTGGCCGTGTTTGACCAGATCGTGTCGCCACCAGCCGACGGAATAACCACGCCGCGCAAGACCGAGAACTTGGGATAGGCGTCAACGAAAGTGACGTCGGTATGCCACTGGTCGGCGCGCCCGCCACCGCGGCTGGAGTCAAGCTCTAGGATCGACGCTGTGCCGACCACAGGCCCTTGCGTCGGATGCGGAACGAGGTCGCCGAGCTGTCGGGCAAAGCGCTCCTGCTCGGCATCGTCAAGGTGCCCCTGGTCTCGGAAGAACACGACCTTATGGCGCAGAAGAAGCTGATTGATTGCCACTACGACAGCATGTGGCAGGTCACCGGATAGACGTACGTTGCGGATCTCTGCACCGACACGCGCTGTGAGTGGCGTGACGTCCACTTCCAGTGCGGCTGCATTGGTGAGATCGGGATTTGTCATGGTAATCTCCAGGCGAATTGAGCGTTGGTTGGGGGAGTACTCAAACTGGCCGATGGCCTGCCGGCGTAGGGAGGAACTGGCCGATATTCTTGGGCATAATGGTTCGGTCCTATCGGCTCTTGGAAAAGTCAGTCGCAGTCACGACAACGACGACAGAGTAGTCATTCTACAAATTCTATAGAGAAACCAGATTGCGTGTTTTACTCTGCTATTGAAAATTCTCAGTCGATAAAGCGCGAAGAGGATGGCTGAGATGCCAAGCCGACTGTCGCACGGGCTTAAGGTTGAACCGAGCAAGGCAATTGAAACCGGCTGACAACCTAATCTTCGTCTGAGGTGCGAAGCGAAGGCCGGAGAAGGCAAGGCAACCGCAGACGTTGCCGGCGGCAGCATTTGCCCTAAGCACAGTTCATCCGGCGCGACGTTCCGCGCCTTCTCGGGTGTGAACTGAAGCTTTTCGCCGCAGCTTCAGATGCCTTGGTTGAATCGATCGATCCTGAAATCGCCGAGCGGCGTTTCACAACGGTCGGTCGTGATGAGTTCGGCCATGGCGTCGCCCACGCCCGGGCCGAGCTGGAAGCCGTGTCCGCTGAAGCCGAAGGCGTGGAACAGGCCCGGCGTCGTTGCCGAGCGCCCCATGACCGGCAGCATGTCCCTGATATAGCCCTCGCAGCCGGACCATGTGCGGATGACTGCGACCCGGGCGATTGCCGGCAGCAGCCGCGCGACGGCGCGCAATTGCGACGGAAGGCGCATGGGATCGGCGACCGCATGGCCTGGATCGAGGCTTACCGACACTCTTTCGGCCGCGCCGCCGAAGACGATGTTGCCCCGCTCGACCTGGCGCAGATAGGCGCCATGCTCCTTGTTGCGCGTCCAGATGCCCACCACCGGCAGAATCCGATGGGGCAGCGGCTCGGTAACACCCATCTGCGGACCGCGGGCGTCGATCGGTACCTCTTCGCCGAACTGTGCGGCAATGCGCGCGCCCCAGGCTCCGGCGGTGTTGAGCAAGCAATCGGCGGCGAATGCACCTTTCGAACTGGCGACAAGGAAACTGGAGCCCGTGTGCGTGATGTTGTCGACCTCGGCTTCCTCGACGATTTCGGCGCCGAGCTTGCGTGCAGCTTCGGTGAAGGCCGGCGCGATCAGCCGCGGATTGCCGCTGCCATCTTGCGGCGAGAATGACGCCGCGATCGCCTCGGGACCGAGTCCGGGAAAGCGCGCGCTAATCTCGCGTGGGTGGAGTTCCTCCAACTCGAGCCCCCACGGTCGCGCGGCTTGCGCATAGGCCCGCATGTCGGCAAGGCTTCCTTCATCGAAGATCAGCCGGATGTGACCGGTGGCGCGAAATTCCACGTCACGGCCAAGCATTCTTTCGGCCTCGCCCCACAGCCTGAGCGAGCGGTGGGCGAGTGGAAGCTGGGACAGATGGCGCCCCGTGCGCCGGATGTTGCCGAAGGAGGCGACTGTCGCTCCGGTGCCGATCCGGTTGCGCTCGACCAGCGTTACGCGCGCGCCACGCCTAGCAAGGAAATAGGCCGAAGCCGTTCCCATAAGCCCGCCGCCCAGCACGATCACATCCATAGTCGGTCCCTAGCGCAGAGCGGCTGATCCTTGGATGTGCCCATCTTGTTCGCGCCGCGGCATTGCGTCAAAGATGCGTTTGGACAGAAGCCATAAGCTCTACCTATGGAGTGGCAATGCGGGCCCGGCAGCTTGAAGTCTTCATCACCGTCATGCGCGCGGGCACCGTGACTGCCGCGGCCCGGATGCTGAACATCTCCCAGCCCGCCTTGAGCCAGATCGTCATCCACACCGAGGATGAACTCGGCTTCACGTTGTTCGAGCGCGTCAAGGGCCGGCTGCGGCCGACGCCCGAGGCACTCGAGATATTCGCCGATGCCGAAAGGCTGTCGGCGGGGCTGGAGGGCTTGCGCCGCAAGACTACCGACCTGCGTCTTGGCCGGACCGGGCTGGTGCGGGTCGCGGCCTCGCCGCCGCCCGCCATGGCGATATTGCCGCGCGCCTTCACCGGATTCCGGGCGCAGCATCCAGAGATACTGCTGCGGTCTCATATGGCTCCGATCGCCGCGATCATCGACATGCTGCGTGCCGGCGACGTCAGCCTCGGCGTGGCCATGGACGACCGGCTGCCTCCGGACATCGAGGCGGAAGTGATCGGCAGCGTCGGCTTCGCCTGCCTGCTGCCGACCGGGCATGCGTTGGCCGGGAAGACCGAGTTGACGCTCGCCGATCTCGCCAGCGAGGACTTGATATCGTATCGCGGGAACACCCGTCCCGCCGACGAGTTGGCTCACGCTGGCCGCGCGCAGGGTGTGGCGCTTTTGCCGTCGCTCGAGATCGACGTGTCGATCTCCGCGGTCGGCTTCGTCCAGGCCGGCCTGGGTATCGCCCTGGTCGACGCGTTGCTGCCCTGGCATCAGTTTGCCGGGATTGCCGTCCGGCCGCTCGCGGCAGGCCCGGAGTTTCCGATCGCGCTGCTGACGTCGCGCGCGCGGGCTCTTTCGCGGGCCGATGAGATGATGCGCGACCAAATCCGTGCGGCCTGCTCTCTCGTGCTGGGCGGTGACAAGGCAAGGGCATAAGCAATACTTATATGGTTCGTCTTCATACGTCTTGGACCTCGCCATCCTGTCATGTCAGCTTTGGATGGCAGACAGGAAGGGACGCATCATGGATGGTGCCATCGCGGTGGATGAGGCGCAAAACGAAGCCGACTGGAAGGTCGGCGTCGACATCGGCGGGACATTCATCGATTTCTGCGCGCTGGAAGGCCGTTCCGGACGAGTCGCCTCGCTGAAAGTGCTGACGACGCCGGAAGATCCGGGTGCCGAACTGATCACGGGCCTCACGCTTCTTGGCGAACGTGAAGGCTTCGATCCTACCCGTATGACGCGCTTCGTGCACGGTACGACCGTCGGCATCAACACGATCATCCAGCGCAAGGGCGCACCGCTCGCGCTGTTCACCAATGCCGGCTTCGAGGACGTCATCGAACTGGCGCGGCTGCGAATGCCGGACATGTATTCGCTGTTCTGCTCGCGGCCGGAGCCGCTGATCTCGCGCGACATGGTTTTCGGCATTCCGGCCCGCATGCGTGCCGATGGGAGCGAATCCCAGGCGCCGGACATGGCGGCGGTAAAAACGGCGGTGGCAGTGGCGAAGGAAAACGGGGCGCAAGGTATCATCGTGTCCTTCCTCCATGCCTGGCGCAATGCCGCCCAGGAAGCCTCGGTGAAGGCGACGATCGCGCGTCTTGCGCCGGAGCTGTTCGTCTTCTCCTCGGCCGAGGTCTGGCCGGTCATCCGTGAATATGAGCGTAGCTCGACCGCCATCCTCAACGGCTATGTCCATCCGCGCGTCTCAGGCTATTTGACGGCGCTGGAAGAGCGGCTGAAGGACCACGGCGTGCCGGCCCGCCCCATGCTGACGAAGTCGAACGGTGGGCTGATGAACGCTGCCGAAGGCAAGCGCGCCTGCGTGAACATGCTGCTGTCGGGAACTGCCTCCGGCGTCATCGGCGCCTCGTGGCTGGCGCGTCAGGCCGGAGAGGACAAGATCCTTACCCTCGACATTGGCGGGACCTCGGCAGACTTCGCTCTCATCATCGACGGCGAGCCGCAATTCGGGACAGGCGAGCTGATCGGCGAATTTCCGCTCCATATCCCCTCCGTATCGGTGAGCTCGATCGGTATCGGCGGCGGCTCGATCGCCAGTGTCGATGCGCAGGGGGTGCTGCGGGTCGGACCGGAATCGGCCGGTTCGACGCCAGGACCCGCGTGCTACGGCCGTGGCGGCGAGCGGCCGACGGTGACTGACGCGATGGTGGTGTGCGGATGGCTCGGTCACAGCGAGATGGCCTATGGCCAGCTCAAAATCGATACCGGTCTGGCGCACCGCGCGGTCGGCGAGCTTGCCGCCCGGCTCGGCCGCCCCGTTGAGCAGACTGCGCGGGCAATCCTCGACATCGCGGTGTCGGAGATGTTCGTCGAGGTCGAGAAGCTTGCTTCGCGCGCCGGCGTCGATTTGCGCGATTTCACACTTATGCCTTTCGGCGGCGGCGGCCCGATGCTCGGCGCCTTTCTTGCCCGCGAGCTCGGCATGAGGCGCGTCATGGCGCCGCGCCGTCCTGGCGTGGTATCGGCTTTGGGCGGTCTGGTGGCGGATCTGCGCGGCGACTTCATCCGCACGGTCTTCACCCCATTGTCGGGCGCTACGCTCCCCGCAATTCGCGAGGCGTTCGAGGCGCTCGCGCATGAGGGGCGCGGCTGGCTTGCGGCGCAGGGGCACGACTCGGCAGCGGAACTCACTCTCTCCTGCGACATGCGTTACTTCGGCCAAAGCTATGAGATCGAAGTCGTCCTTTCGCCGCAATGGCTGGCAGACGGCGACGTAGCCGCTATCGAGCAGGCCTTCCATCTTACCCACCAGCGGCTTTACGATTTTCACGACCCGGACGGCGAGATCGAGCTTGTCGATATCAGGCTGTCTGCCATAGGCGCCGGGCCGAAACTCTCGCTTCCGGAGACCGAAGAGGTCGACGTTGCGGCCACCCCGGCGCGCCGTGTCCCGGTCTACACCGGTGCGAGCGTCGAAACCGTCGATCTCCACGACCGCCAAGCCCTCGTGTCGGGCAGCACATTCGCCGGACCTGCCGTGGTCGTTCAGGAAGACACCACTTTCGCCATTCCCGCAGGAGCGCATGCACGGGTCGACCGCTATCTCAACCTCCTGCTGACCTTCGCGGAGTGAGGCCATGTTTGATCGGACAAACCTTCAGGTTCTCGCGAACCATGCCCGGGCGGCGGCTGAAAACATGGCTCATACGCTGCACCGCACAGCGCACTCCGCCTTCGTCAAGGAGACGCAGGATTTTACGGTCATGCTGATGGATCGTTCGGGAGCGACCTTCGCCGTGCCGATGGAGCTTGGTGCTACCTGGTATCCGGGGCTTTCCTATCACCGCGCTATCGCGATGGTCGGCGACTACCGGCCGGGCGACGTTGCCTTCACCAACGATCCCTATTCAGGCCACGTCGCCACGCACGCGCCCGACACCCATTTGTGGAAGCCCGTCTTCGTCGATGGCGAGATCGTCGCCTGGACGGGAGGGCACATCCACAATACCGACATGGGCGGCGCGGTGCCGGCCTCGCTCAGCCGCGCGCTAACCGAAATTCATCAGGAGGGTATCCGCTTTCCGCCGATGAAGCTGGTGCGGGAAGGGGTCTTCGATGAGACGATCCTACGGATCATGAGCACCAATGTGCGCAAGCCAGATCTCAACATCGGCGACATCAAGGCGCTGGTCGGCGCGCTCAACACCGGCGAGCGCAAGGTCCAGGCAATGGTGAGGAAGTTCGGCAAGGCCGGCTTCGTTGAAGGCGTTGCGGCTCTTCTCGATCATGCGGAGGCGCAGGCGCGCGACGTGCTGCGCGCCATGCCCGACGGCACATGGGAATTCGCCGATTACGCCGATGAGGATTCCGTCGAGGCCAATCCGTGCCGGCTGAAGCTGACGCTGACGATCAAGGGCGATGAGGCGGTGCTCGACTTCACCGGCTCGGATCCGCAGCTCGGCTCCTCGCTCAACGTGCCTTCGGGCGGCGACCCGCGACACACCATGCTTTTGGTGGGTGTCTACTACATGCTCTACACGCTCAATCCGAAGATCCTGCTCAACACGGGTCTGACGCGGCCGTTCACCTGCATCGCACCCACGGGGTCGGTGCTGAATCCGATACACCCCGCGGCTGTCGGCATGCGCTCGCTCACCTGCGCCCGGCTGCGGTCGGTCATCTTCGGCGCCTTCTCGCAGGCAGTGCCGGAGCGCCTGCCCGCGGCGCCGGCCGGCAACAACTGCATCGTCAACGTCATGACCACGGACGAGCGCACCTACCGGACCATCATCACAGCGGTGAATCCGGTGGTGGGCGGTGGCGGGGCGATGCCGCATCGCGACGGGACCAACGGATCGGGCGCCGATGCCGCCTATCTCAAGAACACGCCGATCGAGATCACCGAGACCGAGACTCCGGTCGAATTCGTCAGATACGGGCTCGCCAAGAACAGTGGCGGCGCGGGCCGCTGGCGCGGCGGGCTGGCGACCGAGATGGCCTTCCGCGTCTTTGCTCCCGACTCCAGGATCACGGCGCGCAACCGCGACCGCAGCTTCTTCCGTCCCTGGGGTGTGCTGGGCGGCAAGGCCGCCGGCCTGTCGGACATGGTCGTCAATCCAGGGACCGAGCACGAGCGGCGGCTGGGCAACATCGACACCGCGGTTCTGCAGCCCGGCGACGTGCTCGAGATCCGCTCCGCCGGAGGCGGCGGGCGCGGCGATCCGTATGAACGCGAGGCCTGGCGGGTCGCGCAGGATGTGCGGCACGGCTATCTTTCGCCGGGCGCGGCCGAACGCGACTACGGCGTCGTCCTCCGGGGCGGGGGAGTTGACGAGCAGGCGACGAGGCAATTGCGTGCGCATCACGAGCCGGCCGCCGGACATTTCCATTTCGGTCCGGAGCGCGACGGCTACGAAGCGCAGTGGACGCCGGCGGCGTATGACCGCCTCACCGCGATATTAGGGGGCTTGCCGATCCACTGGCGGTTCTTTGCCAAGACGGAAATCTTCCGCCGTATGAAGGAGCGTTCCGGGCCGGAGGGTGTCCAGGCGGCTTTCGATGCCGTTTGCGAACGCTTTCCCGAACTGCCGCGTCCTCACCCTGTGCGAGAGGCCGCGGGATGATCACGGCCGGCCGTATCGTCCGGCTGGCCGAGCGCGACCGGGCGGCGGTGCATTTCTTTCTCGATGGGCAGATCGATAGTGCTCTCGTGGGAGATACTGTGTTGACCGCGATGCTGGCGTCAGGACACGCCTTGCGAATGTCCGAGTTCGGACCCGAGCCGCGCGCCGGCTTCTGCCTGATGGGAGCCTGCCAGGATTGCTGGATATGGCAGGAGGAGGGGCCTCGCCTGCGGGCGTGCACAACCCTGATCGCCGAAGGCATGCGGTTGCGCACCACGCCGCCGCAGAGTTGGCCGTGAGTGAGGCCCCGTCGCCGCGGATCGTGATCGTGGGCGCTGGCCCGGCCGGCATAAGGGCGGCGGCGGCGCTTGTCGATGCGGGCCTCCATCCGGTGGTGATCGATGAAGGGCAGCGCGCCGGCGGCCAGATCTATCGTCGCCCACCTGACGGGTTCGTCCGCACGCCGGAGCAGTTGTACGGGTCGGAGGCGGCGAAGGCGCGCGCGCTGCATGCGCTGTTCGATCGGTTGGCGGCGGACGGGCGGCTCACCCATTGCGCGGGACGCTCGGTCATCGCCGTGCAGCAAGATCGGCTGCACGTGCTGGGGGAGGGCGGCATGCAGCTAGTCAGCTGTGACCGCCTGATCCTTGCCACTGGCGCATCCGACCGTGTCGCTCCGGTCCCCGGCTGGCAGAGCGCCGGCGTCTACAGTCTTGGCGCGGCGCAGATCGCGCTCAAGGCGCAGGGTGTGGCGCTGGGACAGCGGATCGTCCTGATCGGATCGGGGCCTTTGCTAACGTTGGTCGGCGCCCAGCTTGTCAAGGCTGGAGCGGATGTGGTTGCGGTACTGGATACCTCCTCCTGGCGCCATCAGGTGCGGGGGTTCTGGGACCTTGCCGTCCGGCCGTTGGTCGCGCTGCGCGGCGTGGCCCTGCGGGCGAGGCTCGGCGGCCGCTACCATGCGGGCGTCAGCCTCGAAAGTATCGAGGCCGACGGGCAAGGTGTCACGGCGATGCGTTGGCGTGATGCCCGCGGAAGGCAGCACCTCACCCCATGCGACACGATAGGCATGGGCTGGCACTTGAGGGCGGAGACGCATCTGGCCGACCTGGCGGGATGCGCCTTCACCTATGATGAGCGGTGGCGGCAATGGCTGCCAAAGACCGACCGGATGGGGCGTGCCGGCAGTGGCGTCTATCTTGCGGGTGACGGCGTTCGTCTCCTCGGGGCGGATGGCGCGGAGGTCGCGGGGCGTCTGGCTGCGGCGGCATGCCTTGCTGATCTTGGATTTCCAGCGCCCTCCACGGCGGGCGATCTGCGCAAGCTCTCGCGGCTCGAGCGCTTCGCCCGCGGCCTGGCTTGCGCCTTTCCCTGGCCCGCGGCGATGGTGCGGGCACTCCCCGACGACGCGGTCGTCTGCCGCTGCGAGAATGTGACCGCCGCGGCCCTGCGCGAAAGCACTGATTTCGGCGGCGGCGAAGCGAACAGGGTGAAATCGCTGTCGCGCGTCGGCATGGGGCGATGCCAGGGGCGCTATTGTCAGTTGGCTGCCGTCGAACTCATCGCGGCACAGACCGGCTGCACGCCTGGCGCTGTCGGCCGGTTCCGCGGGCAAGCGCCTGTCCGCCCGGCGCCTATCGGCGCCTTTCTGCGGGACGGCTGATGCGATTCCGTGCCGTCCTGGAATGTCGGCCTGTATCAAGTCTAGAAATCGGCAACCTTCCCCCAGGCCGAAATGTCGAAGCGCCTGGGATCATAGGATTGCGGATCGACGATCGGTTTGGAGCCGGTCATCAGATCGGCGACGAGATGCCCGGCGCCGGGACCGATGCCGAAGCCATGCCCAGAGAACCCGGCAGCCAGGAAGAAACCCGGAACCGTATCGATCTCGCCGATGGCAGGCACGCCGTCCGGCGTGCTGTCGATGTAGCCGGCCCAGGCCGCGCTGATCCTGGTCTGGCGCAGCGCCGGCAGCAGCTCGAGCGCTCGCACGTGGGTCAGGCGGATTGTTGCCTGGTCCGGGACCGGATCGAGGATGCGCATCCGCTCCATCGGCGTCGGCTGATCGAGCCGCCAGTGCCGGAGTGTTTCGTGGCCGCAGCGCATGCCCTGCAGGCCGCCAGGTGCCAGGCTTCGCCACCGCTTCAGGAACATGGGCAGGAACTGCGACGAGAAGCGCAACTGCTGCGGCGTCACGTCCACGCGGCCGCGTCCGCTTATGGCGAGCGTATAGCCGCCGTCGCCCCGGCGCGTGGCCGAGATCCTCGCTGTGTGCAACGCACCCGGCAGACCCTCCGCGCCGGGCGATACGGACAGGATGGAGGAACGGATCGACGCCTGCGGAAAACGGAAACCGAATTGGTGGCAGAAGGAGGAGGCCCAGGCGCCGCCGGCCAGCACCGCCACCTTGGTCCGGATCGTTCCACTTTCGGTGACCACGCCGCTCAGGCGTCCGCCCTCGGTCTCGACACCGCGCGCGGCGCAATTCTGGTGCACGGAGCTCCCAAGCTCGAGGATGGCCCGGGCGACCGCGGGCGTGGCCCGCGATGGATCGGCGGTGCCGTCGGTCGGCGAGAAGACGCCGCCCTTCCAGGTCCGACCCGTGGCGCGGCCTCGCTCGCTGGCTCCGGCGCCGTCGAGCATGTGCGTGGTGACGCCGGCCGTCCTGGCGAAGTCACGCCAGCGCGCCCAGCCGGCCAGTTCCGCCTCGTCATTGCTGAGATAGAGCAGACCGCAGCGGCGAAAGCCGGTTTCCGCTGCAAAACTGGCCCACAGATCGAGGCTGCGGGTCGCCATAGGCAACTCGCGGGCGTCGCGGTTCTGCTGCCGGCACCATCCCCAATTCCTGGAGGACTGCTCGGCGCCGATGCGTCCCTTTTCGACAAGCGCGACCTTCATGCCGCGCCGTGCCAGGTAATAGGCCGCGAAGACACCGACGATGCCGCCGCCGATCACCACCGCGTCCGCGGTCTGTGGCAGGTCGCCAGATGTCTCGATTTGCTGCAATGGTGCGCGCATGGTCTCTCTGCCTTGAAGTGCCAATCTACCGTGTTGCGCAGGCAGCCGCTGCCGCAGTTGAAGCCGAAGCAGAGTTTTATTCCGGCAGCTCGGTCGAAATCGGGAGCCGATGCGTTCAAAGCGCTGTCCGCTTGGATGGACAGGCCAGCGGGCTGTGGTAGTGTCAATGCCTATGAGCAAGGCAGCATTTTGTGCTGTGGCGTGCGTTCTGCGGAGACGAGCGTGAAACTGGATCGGATCGATATCAAGATTCTTCACGAATTGCAGAAGAACGGCCGCATCACAAATGTGGAACTGGCTGATCTGGTGCATCTGTCGCCGAGCCCGTGCCTGATGCGGGTGAAGAAACTGCAGTCGGAAGGCTACATCGAAGGCTATTCCGCGCAGATCAATATCGGCAAGCTCGGCCAGACGCTGACCGTGTTCACCGAAATCACCTTGAAGAACCATCGCCAGGTGGACTTTGCCCGCTTTCTCGCTGTCGTGGAGAAGATCGACCAGGTCATCGAATGCCACCTCGTGTCGGGCGGCTACGACTATCTGATGAAGTTCGTCGCCGCCGGCATCGGTGAGTATCAGACGATCATGGAGCGGCTGACCGACATGGATATCGGCATCGACAAGTATTTCAGCTTCGTGGTGCTGAAGTCTCCCATCGTCAAGGCGCATATACCGTTGCCCAGCCTGTTTCCTAGGTGAGCTGCCGTTTCGTCAGCGGTGGCCGTACTGGCTGACCAGTTCGGGGTCTCGGACCAAGCCATCGAGCCACATCGGATCGAGCTTCGGCACGGAGGAGAACAGAAGCTTGGAATAGGGGTGGGTGGGCGCCTTCAGTCTGTCGGGCGTGATCTGCTCCACCCGTTCGCCATTGTACATAACCATGATTTCGTCGCAGATCGCTTCGACGACCGAGAGGTCGTGGCTGATGAAAATGTAGGAAAGGCCCAACTCGCGCTGCAACTCCTTGAGCAGTTCGATTACGGCGGCCGCCACCACGGTGTCGAGCGCCGAGGTGATCTCGTCGCAGATGATGAGCTTGGGCCCGGCCGCCAGGGCGCGCGCGAAGTTCACGCGCTGCTTCTGGCCGCCCGAGAGCTCCGACGGGCGACGGTAGCGTAGCGTCCTGGGCAGGCGGACCATGTCGAGCAGTTCATCGACGCGCTTCGAGCGCGCCTGCCTGTCCAGCCGGTGATAGAAAGCCAGCGGCCGGGAAATGATGTCCTCCACAGCCTTGGCCGGATTAAGCGCGGTATCGGCATACTGGAACACGATCTGCATCTCGCGCAGCTGGTCCTGGCTGCGTTTCCCCGAGGCGCGCTCCAGTTGCTTGCCGTCGAAAACGATGTCGCCGGCCGCCGCCGGATGGATGCCGGCGATGACGCGCGCGAGCGTCGATTTTCCGCAGCCGGATTCGCCGATGATGCCAAGGTTGCGTCCCTTCTCGACGACCAGGCTGACGGAATCGACAGCGCGGATGAGCGGCAGTCCGTCATCGCGCACCGCGCCATAACCTGCCGTCACATTGTCGATGCGTAGCAACGGCTTCACGGCGGCTTCCGCGTCCGCATGCGCTTGCCGCGGCTTCGGTTCGAAGGCAGCCAACAGTTCGCGCGTATAGGGATGCTGGGCAGCCGTAAGAATCTGAGCCGTGGTGCCGGTCTCCTGCACCTCGCCACCCTTGAGCACAACAATGCGGTCGGCGATCTGGGCGACGACAGCGAGGTCGTGCGAAACGTAGACACCCGCTATCCCGCCCGCCCGCATGACCGACTTGAAGGCCTTTAGCACGTCGATCTGTGTCGTCACATCGAGAGCCGTCGTCGGCTCGTCGAAGATCATCAGCTTGGGCTCGCCGATGAGCGCCATGGCCGCCGACAGCCGCTGCAATTGCCCGCCCGAAACCTGGTGCGGATAACGCGCGCCGATTCCTTCCGGATCCGGCAGCGACAAGGCCCTGAACAGTTTGACCGCGCGCTTTCGCGCCTGCTCGGGAGGCATCAGTCCGTGGATGCGCGTAACCTCGATCACCTGCTCCATAATGGTGGACGAGGGGTTGAAGGAGGCGGCGGCACTTTGCGGAACATAGGCAATGACGGTGCCTCGCAACCTGGCGCGTTCCTTTTCGGAAAGTGCCGCCAAGTTCTTGCCGTTGACATTGATGTCGCCGCCAGTGATCCGGCAGCCAGGTCGCGCATAGCCCATCAGCGAAAGCGCCACCGTCGTCTTGCCGGAGCCGCTCTCGCCGATCAGGGCGACGATTTCGCCATCGGCGATGTCGAGGCTGACGCCCTTGATGATTTCGACGACGCGTCCGGCGTCGGTCGTCGCCTCGATCTGCAAGTTCCTGACCTCGACGAGATTGGTCATGCGTCCCTGTCCCTGATCTTTTGCGGCAGGTTATCGATCAGCAGGTTGACGCTGATGGTGAGGCTGGCGATCGCCAGCGACGGAATGATGACGGCGGGGGCCGCGAACGGCAGGCCGCCGATGTTCTCGCGCACCAGCGCGCCCCAGTCGGCGAGCGGCGGCTGCAGGCCGAGGCCGAGGAACGACAGGCCGGAGAGCAAGAGCACGATGAAGACGAAACGCAGGCCGAAGTCGGCCAGCACCGGGCGGATGATGTTGGGCAGGATTTCGGATCCGATGAGATAGAAGGTGCTTTCGCCACGGACGCGAGCGACAGTCATGAAGTCCATGGTGTTGATGTTGACGGCGAGCGCCCGCGCGAAACGGTAGGCGCCGGGGATATAGATGACGGCGAGCGTCATGATCAGCGCCGGGATCGACGAGCCGACCGCGGCGACGACCACAAGGCCAAACAGCTTGCTGGGGATGGAGTTCATCGCGTCGAGGAAGCGGCTGAGACAGCTGTCGAACCATCCGCCGGTGACGGCCGCGATCATCCCCAGTACCACGCCCGAGAAGCAGGCGATGACGACGGCGGCGAGCGATATGCCGACCGTGTAGCGCGCGCCCATCAGCACCCGCGAGAGCATGTCGCGTCCCAGATAGTCTGAGCCGAGCCACAGGCCCTGACGCATCGGGCCGAAATAGTCGTCGTCGACGATGTCGCCGATTGAATGGGGAGTGATGGAAGGCGCGAAGATGGCGATCAGTGTCCACGCCACGATGACCAGCGAGGCCACGACGCCCACGAGATTGTAGCTATGGCCTAGGAAGGACCGTCGGGAAGCTGCCGCGCGCGCCATCGTCACCTCAGCCTCGGGTTGGACATGATGGCGATGATGTCGGCAACCGTGATGAGCAAGAGGTAGCCGAGGCAGAAGATCGTCGCGCAGCTCTGGATCAGCGGCAGGTCGCGGGTCGCGACCGCATCGACCATAAGCTTGGCGATGCCGGGATAGTTGAAGATCGTCTCCACGATGATGACGCCGCCGACCAGATAAGACAGTGATAGCGCAACCGCGTTGACGATCGGCCCGAGTGCATTGGGAAGCGCGTGCTTGAGCACCATGCGGCTGCGCGAGGCGCCTTTGAGAAGCGCCATCTCGACATAGGGCGTGGAGAGCGTTTCGAGCACGGCGGCGCGGGTCATGCGGATCATCTGAGCGGAGATGACGAAGGTCAGCGTGATCACCGGCATCGCATAGATGCGTGCGAGGTCGGTCAGCGAATGCGCCTCGTTGACCGAGGACAGCGCCGGCAGCCATTTGAGATAAACGGCGAAAAGCAGGACCGCGAGGGTCGCGACCATGAATTCCGGCACGGAGATGACGCCGATCGAAAGGACAGTGACGGTGCGGTCGTAGAGGGAACCGCGCAACATGGCAGAGGTGATGCCCAGCGTCAGCGCCAGCGGTACCGAGAGCAGCGTGGTGATGCCGGCAAGCTCCATGGTGTTGACGAAGCGCCCGCCGATCAGCGCCGCGACAGGCATTTCATTGGCGTAGGAGGTGCCGAGATCGCCGTGCAACAGGCCGAGAAGCCAGCGCAGGAAGCGCAGGATTGCCGGATCGTTTAGATGCATGGCCTCGCGCAAGCCGGCAACCGCCTCGGGGGTAGCCGCCTGGCCAAGCAGGATCGACGCGGTGTCACCGGGCAGCATGCTGGTGGCGAAAAAAACGGCGAACAGAACGATCAGAAGTGTAACGACCGCGATTGCCAGCCGCTTCAGCACGAGGTTGAAAACCCCAGATGTCATGGAAGCGCTCCTGCGGTTGCGTTCGGCCAAGCCATGTTGCGCAAGTGGTGCCGGGGACCAGTTGGCCGGTCCCCGGCTGGCGCGTCTCAGGCTTCAAGCCAGAGATATTCCGCCATTGCGTAGCCCATCATGCCACCGAGCGGGTTCGCCTCCAAACCCTTCACCTTGCTGGAGAGGGCATCGACGTTGGAAATGTAGGCCGGGATGATGGTGCCGGCCTCCTCGGAGACCATGGTCTGCATCTGGCCGTAGATTTCCTTGCGCTTGGCCTGGTCGAGCGAGCCGCGCGCCTCGATCATCAGCTTGTCGAACTTCTCAGACTTGTACTGGCTTTCGTTCCAAGGCGCGTTGGAGGCGTAGAGGAGCGAGAACAGAATGTCCGGCGTCGGGCGTGGATTGATGTTGCCGAAATGGATCGGCGCCTTGAGCCAATAATTGTCCCAATAGCCGTCGGACGGTACGCGCTGGACGTCCAGCTTCATGCCGATGTCCGCGCCGGCGGCCTGGATGATCGTCGCCATGTCGATGGACGAGGTCGCGGCATCGGAGGCGACCACTGGGATGGACTGGCCGAGCAGGCCCGACTTCTTGAAGTGGAACTTGGCCTTGTCCGGGTCGAAAGCCTTCGGCTTGAGGTCGGCATTGTGGAAGATGTTCGCCGGCGAGACGGGCTGGTCGTTGCCGACTTCGCCAAGGCCGCGCAATGCCGATTTGACGATCTGCTCGCGGTTGACGAGGTATTTCATGCCGGCCACGAAGTCGGCCTTATTGCCCGGATCCATGTCGAGCCGAATGTTGAGGTCCGTGTAGTTGCCCGAGGTCGTCTTCGACAATTCGAAGCCCTGCTGGCCGCCGATGAGCTTCATCGCGCGCGGATTGATCGAGGCGGCGAAGTTGATGTCACCGGAAAGCAGAGCGTTGACGCGGGCGCTGTCGTCGCTGATGGCGATGAATTCGAACGAGTCGAGATAGGGCTTGCCCGACTTCCAGTAATTCTTGTTCTTGGTGACGACCGACCGCACGCCCGGTTCGAACGTTTGCAGCACGAAGGCGCCGGTGCCGTTGCCCTTGGAGAAGTCGGTGGTGCCATCCTGGACGATCATGAAGTGATGCAGCGCCAGGATCGTCGGGAGGTCGGCATTCGGGTCGGCAAGCGCGATTTCGACGGTCGATTTGTCGACCGCCTTGAAGCCAGTCATCTGCGCGGCGATCTTGGCGACCTTGGAGCCAACCGATTTGTCGAGATGGCGCTTCAGCGAGTAGATAACGTCTTGTGCAGTGAGGTCCTTGCCGTCGTGGAAGGTGACGCCCTTGCGCAGCTTCACGGTCCAGGTCTTGGCGTCCTTGCTGTCGAAGCTTTCAGCCAGTTCCATCTGCGTGACGCCGTCCTTGTCGAGGAAAGTAAGGCGGTTGTAGAGCGAGCAGCAGCGGACATAGTCGGTAGAGAGCGATGCCTTCGCCGGATCGAGCGTGTCGGCGGTCGAGGACGACCAGCCGGCGGCCTTGAAACTGCCGCCGGAAGCCGGCGTGGCGGCGACGGCATTCGTGGCGCGGCCGAGCACCAGGCTACCCGCGGCAATCGCGGCTCCACCGGCCAGCAACATCTTGAGGAGTTCGCGGCGGCTCGCGCCCCGCCGAATGGCGTTTTCGACCATGGCATCGTCTGCACCGGTCCAGTTCGTGATCTTGTCGGTCATATCATTCCCCTTTCTGTTTGTTTTTCCGGTTCGCTCGTCTTGCTGCGGCTTTTCCGGGGTTGGGCTCAGCTTCGTTCCTTCAGGCTTTCCCGCACGGCCGCCGCCAACGCGGCCATCGAGGTGAAGTGGTAGTCGGGCACGGTGAAGCGCTCTGGCTCGATCGTGCCGCCATAGCCCTTCTGGGCATGCCGACGCTCGATCCAGCAGTTGGTCAAGCCAAGCGCGCGAGATATGCCGATATCGTGATATTGGCTTTGCGCGACATGCAGGATGTCATCCTTGCTGTCGCCCCTGGAGGCCACGAAATCGAGGACCTTCCGGAAAAATGCTGGGTCTGGTTTCTCCGTGCCCGTATCGTCGGCCGTGAAGGTGGCGAAGAAGGGCGATCCCAGTTGTTTCTCAAAATGATCTAGCGCCCAGCGCCGGGCGTTGGTCATGGCGATCAATCTGTGCGATTTCGCAAGGTCCGCCAATGCTGCGGCGCTGTCTGGGAAACCTGTCCAAATGCTGGCGGAATCCCGCAGCCGTACGCCATATTTTTCTTCGGCGGGCAGGCCGAGCTGCCGCGCAATGAGCATGTACACACGTGCGAGATCGTCGGGGAATAGCCCGGCACCAGGCATGTAGCGGGCCTGCCGATACAAGGCCAGTGCGGCTTCGCCATCGATGGAAACGCCAGCTTCGGCGGCAATCCCGGCCAGGCAGGTCGTTATCCCACCTTCGAAATCGATCAGCGTGCCGACGACATCGAAGGTCATGTATTTGAACTCGCTAAAGTCCCTGGCCAAACCTGGCTCTCCTCTGCGCGCGGCCGAATTGCATGTGTTGAACAGAACATAATTCCGTGCTGTCCGGGGCGTCGGCCTTTTTCGAAGGCTCTGAAATCCAGGCATTCTGGCCTTGTCTTATGAGCAGTCTGGCACTTCCCCCGCGCTGGATTCGCCGAAAAGGCGTGAGGGGGCGGCACAAAATTGCGAAATCGTCTGCCCCGGCGATATTTCGAGACACGACATATTTCGCCGCCATCATGCCATCGCCTGGCGGACATCGGGATCGGCCAGCGTTTGGTCGAGGGTCCGGCGCGTGCGCTCAATGATCGCATCGATATCAGCGTCGCTGCAACACAGCGGCGGTGCATAGCCGAGAACCCCATGCGCAAAGGCACGGATGATGAGGCCATTGTCCCAGGCCCTGTCGAAGATTCGCCGCGCCGGCATGGCCGACGCCGGAAGCGGTGTCTTCTTTTCCTTGTCGACCACCAGTTCGACCGCGGCGAGCATGCCGCGACCGCGCACGTCGCCGACGAGCGGATGGTCCCTCAGGCCCTCCAAGCCCGCTGTCAGGCGAGCACCTGCCTTGACGCCGTTCTCCAACAGGCCGCCTTCGTAGAGCTTCAACACCGCGAGCGCCACGGCGGCGCTGACGGGATGGGCGGAATAGGTGTAGCCGTGACCGACCGCCGAGGCGCCCGCGCCATCGGCGATGACGTCATAGACATGATCGGACATGAACACCGCGCCCATCGGAACATAGCCCGAGGTCAAGCCCTTCGCGGTCGTCATGAAATCAGGAATGATCTCCTCGTCCGTGCAGGCGAACAGGGGTCCGGTGCGGCCGAAGCCGGTGATAACCTCGTCGGCAATGAACAGGATGCCGTACTCCCGGCAGAGCTCGCGCATCGCCTTGATCCAGCCTTTCGGCGGGACGATTACTCCGCCCGAACCTTGGATCGGCTCGGCGTAGAAGGCGGCAACCCGCTCAGGACCGATCGCCTCGATCTTCGCCTTCAGCGCGCCCAGCGATGCGGCGATGATCGCGCTCCCGTTGTCGCCCACCGGGTTGCGATAGGGATAGGGGGAGGGGACCTTGTGCTGCCATTCGAAGGGAATGCCAAAACCGGCGTGAAAGGCAGGCAGGGCGGTCAGGCCCGCGCCAACCACCGACGACCCGTGATAACCCTGCTCGATGGAAATGAACTGGTCGCGTTGCGGCTCGCCCCTGGCATTCCAGTAGTAGCGGACGAAACGGATCGTGCTGTCGACCGCATCCGACCCGCCAAGTGTGAAAAAAACGTGATTGAGATTTCCGGGCGCGCGCTCGGCGAGTTCCGAGGCGAGACGGATGGCCGGCTCCGAACCGAGGTCGAAATAGGCGGTGGCGTAGGGAAGCTCGCGCATCTGCCGGGTAGCCGCCTCGACGATGCTGTCATGGCCGTAGCCGGCATTGACGCACCACAGTCCCGCGAAGCCGTCGAGAAGCTGCCGGCCGGAGGCATCGGTCACAGTCGCTCCCTTCGCTGATTTCAGCACACGCACGCCAAGCGCCTCATGACCACGGTATGAAGAGACCGGATGGATGAGATGAGCGCGATCGAGTTCGATCAGGGAATTGGCGAGCATTGTTGTTCTCCGGCTAGCCTAGCGCCTGGTTGGCGAGGGCGTAAACTTTTGGCCTGGCCTGTTCCGCGTCCATCTTGGGCGGACGGTCCATGGCCACGCCGCCGCCGACATGGGTGAGGCCGATTTCCTCTAGCCAGCCGGCGATGCCGGTCCCGATGCCGGTATCAACGCGCAGGAAGGCGCCGGGACGCGGCGCGGCGAAGAAGCCGATCAGGGCCTTCGCATCGTCGATACTTCCCGCGATGACCGGACCGATCACCTCGCCGCGTCCGAACGGGCGGATCGCGGCATGGGCCTCGATGACGCCGTCGCGGCGGATGACAGCGAATTGGCCGCGCTCGGCCAGCGCATCGATCAGAGCCTCACGGTCGGCGCCATAGGCGTCGCGGTCCAGCGCCTTGATTTCAGGCAGATCGTCGGTACCGGCGGCTTCCACGCCGTCGGGCGCGCCAAGCTTGGCAACGCTGCCCTGATGTTGCCGGATCGTACCGGACGGCACGAAGCCGAGCTTTTCATAGAGAGGCATGCCGTCCGCTGTCGCGACAAGCCGCAGCGGACGGTCGCCGGCAAGGGCGAAGGCCTGATCCATCAGCCGGCGCCCGAGCCCCTTGCCCCGCACATTCCTGTCGACGATCACCATGTTGATCATGGCGCAATCCATGCCGTAGGGCGTTACCAGGATGGTTCCGGTGACGCGGCCCTGATCATCGAGCGCAACCGCACCGTTCGAGAGCTGCAGCGCCATCTGCCAATCCTGCGGACGATGCGGCCAGTTCTCCTGACGAGAAAGCGCCACCGCGCCCTCGATATGGTCGGGCCCGAAGGCCTGGAGTTCGATGTCGCCCTGCTGCATGAGGCATCCTTCCGTCTGCTGCCCAAGTCTCGGCCATCGGCGCGCCGCAGATCGTCTGAAGGCATTGGTTTCGGCAGTATCTTTCGCCGTAGCGCGAGGGATGCGCCGCATCTTGTGCTGACGCAGCCCGTGATGAGTGCGCTTTAGGTCGCGAAAGGTGCTCTCGTTGGCCGTCAAGATGCTACAGCGTGCCAAACCGGATGGCGGATACGGAACTTTCTGCTTTCGGGAGGGCGATTTCGGTCAGGTGGGTCGCCGCCTGCCGTCCTATGATGAAAATACATCCCAGCACGGATGTGCTTCCACCGGAGATCGACGGACATGGCTTCCTTCAGGCCCAAATACATCACCTTCGACTGCTACGGCACGTTGACCTTTTTCCAGATGGCGGAAGCGGCGCGAGATCTCTATGGCAGCCGCCTCGACGAGCCGCGCATGCAGGAATTCATCAAGAACTTCGCGGCCTATCGGCTCGACGAGATCATGGGCGACTGGAAGCCCTATGCCGACGTCGTCCACAACGCGCTCGAGCGTGCCTGCAAGCGCAACGGTGTCGCCTTCAGCGCCGACGACGCGAGGATGGTCTATGAGCGTGTCCCGACCTGGGGGCCTCACGCCGACGTTCCGGCCGGTCTGGCGAAGGTCGCCAAGGAGATTCCGCTGGTCATCCTGTCCAATGCGATGGATGCGCAGATCATGTCCAATGTCGAGAAGCTCGGTGCGCCGTTCCATGCCGTCTACACGGCTGAGCAGGCGCAGGCCTACAAGCCCCGTTTCAAGGCCTTCGAATACATGTTCGACAGGCTGGGCTGCGGCCCGCAGGATGTTCTTCACTGCTCGTCTTCGTTCCGCTACGACCTGATGTCGGCACACGATCTCGGCATCAAAAACAAAGTCTGGGTCAATCGCGGCCACGAACCGGCCAACCCCTACTATGGCTATGTCGAGATATCAGACATTTCCGGTCTTGCGGGCGTCGTTGGGCTCTGAAACAGGCGGATTGAAAATGAAGTTCGTCTCCTACTGGCACGACACCGCCGCCGTCTTTTCCGGCGGGGCGCAAGGCCCGGTCGAGGGACACTACGATGCCGCCATCATCGGCGGCGGCTTCACCGGCCTTGCCGCCGCACACCGACTGGCAAGGGCTGGCGCGAAGGTGGCTGTGCTGGAGGCGGAGCGGGTGGGCTGGGGCGCATCCGGGCGCAATGGCGGGCACCTCAACAACGGTCTCGCCCACAGCTACCTTTCGGCCAAGGCGGAACTCGGCAAGGATCGCGCAATCGCGCTTTACCGGGCACTGGACGATTCCGTCGACACCATAGAGGCGCTGGTCGCGGAGGAAGGCATCGATAGCAATTTCCGCCGCGCCGGCAAGCTGAAGCTCGCCTCCAAGCCGCAGCATTTTGATGCAATCGCCCGCAACTTCGAAGCCCTCCATGCCGAGGTGGATCCGGATACGGCGCTGCTGTCGGCGGCTGATCTCAAGTCCGAGATCGCTTCGCCCTTCCACGGCGCGATGCTGTCGAAGAAGAGCGCCATGATGCATATGGGCCGCTATGTGGCGGGTCTTGCCACTGCAGCCGCCCGCCACGGCGCCGCCATCCACGAGAATGCGGCGGTGACCGACCGCAAGCAGGCTGGCAAGCGGCATGAGCTGACCACTTCCCGAGGCCAGATCAGCGCCGACAATGTGCTGGTGGCGACCGGCGCCTACACCACACCCAATTTCGATTATTTCCGCCGCAGGATCATCTCCGTTGGCAGCTTCATCATCGCCACGCGCCCGCTGAGCGACGCCGAGATCGCCGCGACGATGCCGGGCAACAGGACATGCGTGACCTCGATGAACATCGGCAACTACTTCCGGCTCTCGCCTGACAAGCGCCTGATCTTCGGCGGCCGCGCACGCTTCTCCGCGACATCGGACCAGCGCTCCGATGCCAGGAGCGGAGAGATATTGCGGGCCGGCCTCGCGGCGATCTTCCCGCAGCTCGCCAAGGTCGAGATCGACTATTGCTGGGGCGGACTGGTCGACATGACCAAGGACCGCTTCCCGCGCGCCGGCTACCATGATGGGGTCTGGTACGCGATGGGCTATTCCGGCCACGGCGCGCAGCTGTCCACTCATCTTGGCATGATCATGGCCGATGCCATGCTCGGCCGCGAGGACCGCAATCCGCTGAAGGGGCTCGAGTGGCCGTCCATTCCCGGTTATTCCGGCAAGCCCTGGTTCCTGCCGATGGTCGGCCTCTACTACAAGGCGCTCGACCGGATTCAGTGATCGCCGCTCCGGGGCTTCAGCCAAATTGCCTCAGCCCAGCCCACCGATGTGGAAGCTCTTCATCTCGAGATATTCCTCGATGCCGGCCTGCGCCCCTTCACGCCCGAGGCCGGACTGCTTGACGCCGCCGAAGGGGGCCACTTCCATCGACACAGAGCCGGTGTTGAGACCGACCATGCCGAACTCCAGCGCCTCGCCGACGCGCCAGGCGCGTTTGAGGTTTTCGGTGTAGAAGTAGGAAGCAAGCCCGTAGGGCGTTCCATTGGCCAGCGTGATCGCTTCCTCTTCCGTCTCGAAGCGGAAAAGTGGCGCGACCGGACCGAACGTTTCCTCACCGGCAAGTTGCATCTCTTCTGTGGCGCCGGTCAGCACCAGCGGCGCGACATACTGAGGGCCGTCGGGCAACGCCGGCCTCTCGGTGATGATCGCAGCACCTTTGGCGAGCGCGTCCTCGACATGGCGGTTGATCTTCTCGACCGCCGCCATGTTGATCATCGGCCCGATAGCGACGCCGGGCTGCGTGCCCGGCCCCACCGTCATGGCGTTGACGCGGGCGGAAAGCTTCGCAGCGAAGGCTTCATAGACACCGGCTTGGACGAGGATGCGATTGGCGCAGACGCAGGTTTGGCCGCCGTTGCGGAATTTTGAGGCGAGCGCGCCCTCGATGGCGAGCTCGAGATCGGCATCATCGAAGACGATGAAGGGCGCGTTGCCGCCGAGTTCGAGGCTGAGCCGCTTCACGCTGTCGGCCGCACCGCGCATCAGCAGCGAACCGACCCGCGTCGAACCGGTGAACGAGATCTTGCGAACGGCCTCGTTCGCCATGATCTCGTTGCCGATCTCTGTGGGCATGCCGGTGACGATGTTGATGACGCCGGCGGGGATGCCGGCGCGCTCGGCAAGCACGCCGAGCGCCAGCGCCGAATAGGGGGTGAACTCTGACGGCTTGATCACCACCGTACAGCCGGCGGCCAGCGCCGGCGCGACCTTGCGGGTGATCATCGCATTGGGAAAGTTCCATGGCGTGATGATGCCGCACACGCCTACGGGTTCCTTCAAGACGATGATGCGGCGGTCTTGCGTCGGCGAGGGGATGGTGTGACCGTTGATGCGGCGCGCCTCCTCCGCGAACCATTTGACGAAGGACGCGCCGTAACGGATCTCGCCCTTGGCCTCGTCCAGCGGCTTGCCCTGTTCGGTCGTCAGGATCAGCGCAAGATCGTCCAGATGCTTAAGCATCAGCCCATGCCAGGCCTCCAGGAGGACAGCGCGCTCAGCGTTGGTTTTCTTTCTCCAATCGCGATAGGCGGAAGCCGCGGCCTCTACGGCCGCGCGGGTGTCCGGACCGGCCATGTCGGGCACCGTGCCGATCGCCGCCTGGGTCGCCGGATCGACGACGTCGACCGTCCTGCCGGAGCCGGCTGCGACCCATTGGCCGCCGATCAGGCCGGCTTCGCGGAAGAGACTTTTGTCCTTCAGGTTTTTCATCGAAAACGACCTTGCAATCAGGTGAGGGAAGCGACGATGGCGGCCGTAATGGCCTCCGTCCGGTCCTCGCCGGGAATAGTGCCTATGCCTCTGGCGGTTGCGGCTTCGACCGCTTTCACAACGCGGTCCGCCGCAGCCTTTTCACCGAGATGTTCGAGCATCATGGCGCCGGACCAGATGGCGGCGATCGGATTGGCGATGCCGAGATGGGCTATGTCGGGCGCCGAGCCGTGTACCGGCTCGAACATCGACGGCGCCGAGCGGACGGGATTGATGTTGGCCGAGGCGGCGTAACCGAGCCCGCCCTGGATCGCCGCGCCGATATCGGTCAGGATGTCGCCGAAGAGGTTGGAGGCGACGACCACGTCGAGGCTCTCCGGCGCCATGATCATGCGCGCTGCGAGCGCATCGACATGATAGCTGGTGACTTCGACATCCGGATAATCCGCGGCCAGCTTTCGCGTGATCTCGTCCCAGAACACCATCGAGTATTTCTGCGCGTTGGACTTCGTGACGGAGGCCAGCTTGCCCCGACGCGACCGCGCCTGCTCGAAGCCGAAGCGCAGGATGCGCTCGACGCCGGCGCGGGTGAAGATCGAGGTTTCCACAGCGACCTCGTCCAGCGTGCCTTGATGCACGCGCCCGCCGGCACCGGAATATTCGCCTTCGGTGTTCTCGCGGATGCACAATATGTCGAAGTTTTCAGCGCGCAGCGGGCCGGTCACGCCCGGCAGCAGGCGGTGCGGCCGGATGTTGGCATATTGCACGAACGCCTTGCGGATCGGCAGCAGGAGACCGTGCAGCGAAACGGAATCCGGCACCTCCGCCGGCCAGCCGACGGCGCCGAGAAGAATGGCGTCGAAGCCGCGCAAGGTCTCGATGCCGTCCTGCGGCATCATACGGCCGGTTTCCTTGAAGAATTTGCAGGACCACGGGAATTCGGTTCCGGTCAAGGCAAAGCCCGCGCGTTTGGCTGCGGTCTCCAGCACCGTCCAGGCGGCGGCGGTCATATCGCTGCCGATGCCGTCACCGGGGATCAGTGCGATCGAATAGGAGTTCATCGGCGTCTCTCTACAGGCTGATCAGGACGCTCTTGGTCCTGCGGTTGGCGAGATAGGCCTCGCGGCCGAGATCCTTGCCGATGCCGGAGCGCTTGTAGCCGCCGGTCGGCAGGATATGGTCGCGCGAGCGGCTGTAGCGGTTGACCCAGACAGTGCCGGCTTCGAGCTTGCGCGCGAAGCGGATCGTGCGGGACAGGTCGGAGGTGAACAGGCCGGAAGCCAGCCCGTAGGTTGGATGGGTGGATAGCGCCAGCGCCTCCTCCTCGGTCTCGAACGTCTGGATGGTCAGGACCGGGCCGAAGATTTCCTCGACGATCGCCGGATTGGCCTGGTCGACATCAGCGATCAGCGTCGGCTCGTAGAAATAGCCGGGATTGTCCATGACGTTGCCGCCGGTCAGGCATTCGGCGCCTGCCTCGACCGCGGCCTTGACGATGCCGTCGATACGCGCCCGCTGCCGCTCCGAGATGACAGGCGAATACTGTGTCGCCTCGTCCCAGGTCGGGCCGGGCCGCACAGCTTTCATCCGCTCCAGGATGGCGGCCGTCAAATTGGCGGCCACGCTCCTCTCGACGATCAGGCGCGCGCCGGCCACGCAGGCCTGACCGGCATTGAAGGTGACGCTGCCGGCGATGGCCATTGCGGCCTTGTCCAGATCGGCATCGGCAAAAACGATCTGCGGGCTCTTGCCGCCGAGTTCCAGCGTCATCGACTTGACGCCGGTGCGGGCGACATTCTCCATGATTGCCGATCCGGCGCGGGTCGAGCCGGTGAAGGAGATCTTGGCGATCTCGGGATGGCCGGTCAGCGCCGTGCCGGTCGTCGGACCATCTCCCAGCACAACGTTTATGAGTCCTGCCGGCAGGCCCGCCCTCACCGCGAGTTGCGCCATATAGACTGCCGAGAAGGGCGTCATTTCCGACGGCTTGAGGATGACCGCATTGCCTGCGGCCAATGCCGGAGCAAGCTTCCATCCGGCCATCGAGATGGGAAAATTCCAGGGCGTGATGGCGCCGACCACGCCATAGGGCTCGCTCATGATCATGCCCAGACTGGCGTCGTCGGTCGGTACAAGCTCGCTGCCTTCCTTGTCGGCGAATTCGGCAAAGAAGCGGATCTGCTCGGCGGTGACAGCGATGTCGCCGGCAACGAGTTGGCCGACGGGCCGGGTCGAGCACAGCGCCTCGATCCTGGCCAGCGTTTCGGCCTCCGCCTCGATCAGGTCGGCCCAGGCCTGGAGTGTCTTCGTCCGTTCGCGCGGCCGAACACCGCCCCAGTTGCTGGACTTCAGTGCCGCCTTGGCGCTTTCCACGGCACGGTCGACCATATCGCCGCCGGCCACCGGGCAGGCGGCATATGCCTTGCCGTCCGACGGTCGGCGCATCTCGATCGCACCCTCGGCTGCGATCAGCTCTCCGCCAATGAGATGGCCGACGGGAAGGGAGACGGTATCGGGGTCGAAGCTCAGGCCCATGGCACCCCACTCTGGACTGTTTTGCAGGAGCCTAGCGCGGGCAGCAGCGCAGCATGCACCGTTCGGCGATCGGTCGCGGATGATTGTTGTGTGCCGGCGATGACAGACGGCAAAATCTGTTGCGGAGGCCGGCGCCTCGCGTGCTCCCGCTACCCTACGGTCACGTAGATCTTGCGTACCGTTTCGATGGTCTTCCAAATCCCGGTGAAGCCAGGTTTCATCACGAAGCTGTCTCCGGCGCGGTAGGTCACCGGCTTGCCGCCGTCTGGAGTGATTTCGATCACGCCCGAGAGGATCTGGCAGAACTCGAAAGTGTCGCCCTTGATCGAGCGCGTTTCCCCAGGGGTCGCCTCCCAGACGCCGGTATGGACGAGGTCGCCCTTGGCGACATCCTGCGTCCAGGTCTTGAAGGCGGGGTTGCCGGAAATCAGCCGTTCAGGCAGCGCCCCGGATTCGCGCGGCTGGAAGGCAGGACTGGTGTCGACGGTCTTGAGCAGGGACAAGGGTGGCCTTTCATGTTGAACTTCAATAGCCGCGCGACCGGTCGACGAGCCCGATGGGGTCAAGACCGGCGCGGTAACGCCTGATGTTTTCGACAACGGCCTGTGCGGCGCCGGCGGGCTGGGTGACGCTGGCGATATGCGGGGTCAGAATGATCCTAGGATGCGACCAGAACGGATGACCCGCCGGCAGCGGCTCGGGATCGGTGACGTCGATCATCGCCGCCGACAGTTGGCCGCGGTCGAGTGCGGCGACAAGCGCTTCCTGGTCAAGCTGCGGCCCCCGGCCGGTGTGGACGAGCGCCGCGCCCTTGGGCAGTTTCGCGAACAGCTCGGCACCGAGGAAACCGCGCGTCTCCTCGGTCAGCGGCAGCAGGCAGATCAAAATGTCGCTGGCCGCGAGCATCTTGTTCAGCCCGGGCTCGCCATGATGACAGGCCACGCCCTCAATCTGCCGCGCCGAGCGGCTCCATCCGGCGAGCGGGAAGCCGAAGGGCTTCAGCCGGTCGAGGACGGCTTGGCCAAGCTGCCCGAGGCCGAGCACGCCGACCCGGCGTGACCCGGCCTGCAGCTGCGCGATGTCAGCCCATTCGCCGGCGCGCTGCTGCGCCAGATATCCAGGCAGGTTGCGGTGGAGCGCGAGGACGGCAAGCGTCACATATTCCTGCATCATGCGCACGATGCCGTCCTCGATCATGCGCACGATCTTCACGTTCGCAGGCACCGCATCGAGGCGAAACTGATCGACGCCGGCGCCGATGGAAAACAAGATTTCCAGGTTCCTGTAGCGGGCGAGCTTGTTCCGGCACGGTCCAGCTGATCAGGTACCGCACGGCCTCGGGATCGACCGTGGCGGCATTGGTCGCGAAGGGGACGTCCGGCAGGTCTCTCGCGAAGACATCGGCGAAGATCGCCCCGCGGGGCGCATCCGAATTGAACAGGAATGTCATTCCGGCTGCCCCTTCACGTCGCGCAACGGGCGCCCAGTGTCTCGATCAATTGCTGGCAGGCGGTGAGTTCGCTGGCGAGAATGTATTCGTCCGGCTTGTGGGCGCGGTCTATGTCGCCGGGGCCGCAGATGATCGCCTCGAACCCCGCGGCCTGGTAAAGTCCGGCCTCCGTGCCGTAGCTGACGGCGGCGAGTGGCACCTCGCCGGTCAATTCGCGCAGCAGTCCCGCAAGTGGCGCATCCTGCGGCAGCGACAGCGCCGGATAGGCGCTCATCGGTGTCCACTCGATGCGAAAGCCATTGGCCGCAAGGGCCTCTGCGCGCGCTCTTACAGGCGCCAGCAGGCTTGCCGGGTCGACGCCAGGTATGGCGCGTGCCTCCAGGTCCAGCGTGCAGGTGTCGGGGATGATGTTGACCTGATGTCCGCCCGCCACCACGCCCGCTTGCAACGTGGAGTAGGCCGGCTCGAAGGCGGAGTTGAACGGGCCGTGCGTCAGCCGCTCGGCTTCGTTCACAGTCGCGGTCAGCGCTTCGGACATCGCATGAATGGCGTTGAGCCCAAGATCAGGCCGTGAAGAATGGCCGGGGCGCCCTTTGATGGTTATACGGGCGGCCGCCTTGCCCTTGTGGCCGCGCACGGCGCGCATGCCGCTCGGCTCGCCGACGATGACGCCGAGCGGTTTTGCGCAAAGTTCGGGAAGTCGGGCGATCAGGTGTGGCACGCCGCGGCATCCCACCTCCTCGTCGTAGGAGAACGCGAGATGGATCGGCCTGGCGAGCCGCAGGCCAGCCAGCATGGGCACGGCCGCGAGTGCCGCGGCAAGAAAACCCTTCATGTCCGTGGTGCCACGTCCGTAGAGCCGTTCGCCCTCCTTGCGTAGCGCAAAAGGCGCCGAACTCCATTGCGGCTCACTGGCAGGAACAACGTCCATATGGCCCGACAGCATGTAGCCCGGGACATCGGCGGGGCCGATCGTCGCGAAAAGATTGGAACGATCGCCTTCCGGCCCTGGAAGCACGGTGACCTGGGTTCCGTATTCCGCGAGATAGGTCGCTATCCAGCCGGCGATGTCAGCGTTCGGCCTGCCGGCGACCGATGGAAAGGCGACGAGACGGTCGAGGATGTCGAAGACGTCCATTCCAGCTCTCAACTGTTTCGCGTTCGCCGGGATCGGTGCCGTCGACCATCTGCTGCTAGATTTCCAGAGAGGATGTGCGCGTTCTTTCGCGATTGCGTGCCGAAAGCTGAAATGTTTCAGTTGAATCTTGCGTTGCTGCGCGGCATTTGAGCAAATCTTACCGGTCTGCTCGTTTAGCGTGGCGGCAGAGAATGGCCGCTCTGGCGTGGTAATCTTTCAGGGGCATGGACTTGAAGCCTTCCGAGAGCTTGAAAATCGATACCTTCTCGATGCGGATCGACGACATCCAAAGCGTCGAGCTGGACCGCTTGCACGCGCTATCGCTCTCCGTGGGATGGCCGCATCGCGCCGAGGATTGGCAGTTCTTGCGCCAAGCGGGAGAGGGGTTCGTGGCGCTCGACGAGATCGGCCGGGTTCTCGGCTCGGCCATGTGGTTCGCCCACGGTACCGATTTCGCAACCGTGGGCATGGTCATCACCTCGCCGCGGCTCCAGACGCTGGGAGCGGGGCAATGGCTGATGAAGCGGGTCTTCGAGAACGTCGTTGGCTGCGACCTGCGTCTCAACGCAACGCGTGCGGCAAGGCGGCTCTATCTCTCGCTCGACTTCCAGCCAGAGAAGACCGTTTATCATTGCCAGGGCATCGCCCGCCTGCAAACAACGGACAGGCCAGCAAATATTCGAGGCGATGTCCGGACTCTGGAAGCCAGGGACATTCCCGCAGCAATAGCGCTCGACGCTGCAGGATTTGGCGTGAGGCGGGCGGCACTCATCGAAAGGCTTTTCGCACACTCGGCCGGCTACGGTCTTTTCAAGGATGGCAGGCTGAGCGCATTCGCGCTCTGCCGGCCGTTCGGACGGGGCCACGTCGTGGGGCCGGTCGTGGCGAAAAGCGACGCCGACGCCGTGATAATCGTCCGGCCGCACGTTGCCGACCATTCGGGGTCTTTCCTGCGGATCGACACGCACATGGACCATGGCGAGTTCGCTGCCTTTTTGTCGCACAGCGGAATGCCTGTTTTCGACACGGTGCTCACCATGTCGATGGGCAAACGCCTCGCCGATTTTGCCGTCCGCGGTGCAGTTGCACCGGTAACCTACGCCCTCGCCAGTCAAAGTCTCGGGTAATTCATCGGGTGATCGCGATCTCAGCCGCTACGCGAAGGATCGCAGCGAGAGGGCGAGGGTGGAGCTCATTGCGGAACTAGTGGAGCGAAAGGAAAAAGCAGACCCCGATCTTGTTGAGGCGCCGGTATCGCCAGTGCGTTGTTGACGGCGCGCCCTCCGGCTCAAGGCCAACCTGCATCTTAGATACGCATCAGGGCTGCTTGTTGACCATCAAAAACGCCGTACTAATTCCCGTATTAGTTGGCAAAAAAGTACGGCACCATTTTTCGAACTGTTTGAAAACATTGGTGATCCCGACAGGAATCGAACCTGTGACCTACAGATTAGGAATCTGCCGCTCTATCCTACTGAGCTACGGGACCACGCGGCCAGACACATAGCCGCTTCGGATCGTTTCGCCAAGAGGCTGGCCGAATGCAATTCGGCCAGCCGTTTGCGCTGAAGACAATCAAGCGGCCAGCGCCGTTTCCGCCAGCTTCACCCAATAGCTCATGCCGTGCGGGATGGCCTCGTCATTGAAATCGTAGGCGGGGTTGTGGAGACCGGCGGTGTCGCCATTGCCGATGAAGATGAAGGCGCCTGGGCGGGCTTCCAGCATATAGGAGAAATCCTCGCCGCCCATCACCGGCTGGATGCCGCGGTGGACGTAAGCGTCACCGGCGACACCGATTGCGACATCGCTGGCAAAGATCGTTTCTTCCGCGTGGTTGAAGGTCACGGGGTAATTTGCCTGGTAGTCGACCTCGATCCTTGCCCCAAAGGCGGTCGCCAGCCCGGCACAGATCGTTCGGATGCGCTCTTCCGATTTTTTGGCGATTTCCTTGCGCAAGGTGCGCACCGTACCGGCGATTTCGGCGGTTTCCGGGATGACATTGTAGGCATCGCCGGCGTGGAACTTCGTCACCGACACCACCACGGCCTCGACCGGGTCGATGCTGCGCGAGGCGATCGTCTGCAAGGCGCCGACCAGCTGGCTGGTGATGACGATCGGGTCGATCGTGCCGTGCGGCATCGCCGCATGGCCGCCTTTGCCTCGCACTGTGATGGTGAATTCGGCGGTTGCGGCCATGATCGGGCCTGGGCGAATGGCGAACTGCCCAACTGGCAGGCCTGGCATATTGTGCATGCCGAACACTTTGGAAATGTCGAAACGGTCCATCATGCCGTCCTTGACCATCTCGTTGCCGCCGCCACCTCCTTCCTCCGCCGGCTGGAAGATCACCGCCACGGAGCCGGTGAAGTTGCGGGTCTCGGCGAGATATTTCGCGGCACCCAAAAGCATCGCCGTGTGGCCGTCATGGCCGCAGGCATGCATCTTGCCGGGAATGGTGGAGGCGTAGGGCTTGCCTGATATCTCGTTGAGCGGCAGCGCGTCCATGTCGGCGCGCAGGCCGATGGTGGGGCCTTCGCCCTGGCGGCCGCGGATGATGCCAACGACGCCGGTCTTGCCGAGACCGGTGACCACATCGTCGCAACCGAAGGCTTTCAGCTTCTCGGTGACGAAGGCGGCGGTCTTGAAGACATCGAAGTTGAGTTCTGGCGTCTGGTGCAGATGCTGGCGCCAGCCGGCAACTTCGTCCTGCATTTCGGCGGCACGGTTCAGGATTGGCATGGTGGTTCCATCTCGCTGTTGGGACAGGCGGTGTTGTCCGCTGCTTGCAATTGTGATCGCCAGGCACTTTGCCATCTTGGCGTCACATAGGGTAAATAGCACCGCATCAATGCGGTCCGGTTTTTGAGGGTCGGACCAATATGCTGGCGATCACGTAACGAAATCTTACGGAGCCAGGGGCGACTACGGCAAGAGGCGATTTCGGATTTGATCATGCGGCACAGGCATTTCCTCAAGCTATTCTCGACTGGCACAATGGCGCTGTCGGTCCTGGTCGGGCCGGCGCTGGCCAATCCGGTTGTTGTGTTCGACCTCGGCAGCGGCAAGATCCTGCAGCATCAGGATGCATTCAAGCGCTGGTATCCGGCGTCGCTGAGCAAGCTGATGACCGCCTATGTGACCTTTCGGGCGATCGCGGCCGGCGAGGTTCAGCTCGATTCGCCGATCACGGTGACGAAACACTCCGCCTCCGAGCCGCCAAGCAAGATGGGATTCAAGCCAGGGTCCGTGATGCGGCTCGACAATGCGCTGAAGATGATGCTGGTCAAATCGGCCAACGACATCGCCATGGCCGTCGGCGAAAATGTCGGCGGTTCCCAGGCAGCCTTTGCCGATCGGATGAATGCCGAGGCGACCCGGCTTGGCATGAACGGCACGCATTTCGTCAATCCTAACGGGCTCTATTCGCCCGACCAGTACACGACGGCACGCGACCTCGCCGTCCTGGTGATGGCCATCCGGCGCGAGTTCCCGCAATATGCGTCCTGGTTTTCGATAGAAGGACTTGCCGTCGGCAAGAAGGCTATTCCCAACTACAATCTCTTGATCGGCCGTTATCCCGGCGCCGACGGCATGAAGACCGGCTTTGTCTGCCCCTCCGGCTTCAACATGATCGGTTCGGCGACCCGCAACGGGCGCACGCTGGTTGCGGTGGTGCTTGGCGAAAAGTCGGCGGTCACTCGTGCCGAGACCGCCGCGCGATTGCTGGACCAGGGATTTGACACGCCTGCCGCCGGCTCGGACACCGTCACCACGCTGGCGCCCTACGGCGATCTGGTCTCGCCCAACGACATGCATGACGAGATCTGCAAGAAGAAGGCGCGTCAGGAACAGTCCGAAGCGCCGCCAGTTGTTGCCAAGAACGTGCCGAAATCGACCTATCAGAAAAAGCTCGACCATGTGCCGACGCTGGTTGCCGTCGGCCTTGGCGGCGCAACGGGTCCAGCGCCGAAAGCTATTCTCGACCAGGGCGGCCAGGACTACGCCGACGTGCCTATTCCGAGTTGGCGGCCCGACAGACCGGCACCGGCCGGCCCGGGCCCGAAGATTGCCGGCTCCGCCGCGCAGGGCGACCAGCCGGTCAAGGTCGCGAACTAGAGCCCATCCGAACCGAAGGTCCGCGACAGCGAAATTTTTATACCTTTTCGGAAAAGACCATGCTCAGACATGCAGATAGAGATCAATGAGCAGCTTCCCGATCCCCGTATCGGTGCTGACCGGTTTTCTCGGCGCCGGCAAGACGACGCTGCTCAACCGGCTGTTGAAGGATCCGGCGCTGGCCGACACGGCGGTCATCATCAACGAGTTCGGCGAGGTGGCGATCGACCATTTGCTGGTTGAGCAGTCTTCCGACGGCATCATCCAGCTTTCCGATGGTTGCCTGTGCTGCACGGTGCGCGGCGAACTGGTCGATACGCTTGCCGACTTGGTCGACCGGCTACAGACCGGCCGCATCGCCCGGCTCGCCCGTGTGATCGTCGAAACCACGGGGCTGGCCGACCCGGCGCCGGTGCTGCAGTCGATCATGGCGCACCCGGCGCTGATCCAGGCCTTCCGGCTCGACGGCGTCATCACTTTGGTCGACGCCGTCAACGGGGAAGCGACGCTCGATGCCCATGTCGAGGCGGTCAAGCAGGTTGCCGTCGCCGATCGTATCGTGCTCAGCAAAGCCGATTTGGGCACCGATCCGCATGAACTGGAAACGCTGCGGGCGCGACTGCGGCAGATCAATCCGGGCGCCGAATTGTTCGACGCCGGCGACACGGGGACAGGCGTGGCGGCGCTGTTCGACTGCGGCCTCTATAATCCCTCCACCAAATCCGCCGATGTTCGGCGCTGGCTCGGCGACGAAGCGGCGCACGATCACGACCACCATCATGATCATGACGGGCATGATCACGAGCATGGCCGCGATCACGGCCACCGCCACGATTCGCGTGTGCGGTCCTATTCGCTGGTGCACGATGGCCCGGTACCGTTTTCAGCCATCGAAATGTTTCTCGACCTGCTGCGCTCGACGCATGGCGAGCATCTGCTGCGCATGAAGGGCGTCATCGAACTCAGCGAGGACCCATCACGGCCACTGGTGATCCATGGCGTGCAGAAAATCCTGCATCCGCCGGCGCAATTGCCGGGCTGGCCCGATGGCCAGCGTGGCACGCGGCTGGTGCTGATCACGCTCGACATGCCGGAAGACTATATCCGCCGGCTGTTCGCCGCCTTCACCAACCGGCCGTCGATCGATACACCCGACCGCGCGGCGCTGGAAAACAACCCGCTGGCGATTGCCGGTCGTTGAACTCTATGATTGTGGCTCGCCGCGTTCGACCAAGAAGCGATGGCCGCCTGAAACCGCTGACGTTTCGATGAGTTGGTGGCCGTTGTCGGAGCAGAATGCCGGAATGTCGATGACGGCGAGCGGATCGGTGGTCTCTAACCAGACCCGGCTGCCCGGTTGCATCCCGGCGAGGCGCTTCTTGGCCTTGAGCACGGGCAGGGGACAGTTCAGCCCCCTGAGGTCATAGACAGCGGCGCGGTCAGCCACGGGTGAATCAGCCGCCGAACATGCCGAGCAGCTTGTTCTTCAGCTTTGTCACCCGGCTCTCGTCGGCACTCGCCGCTTGCGTTTCTGCCACCGGCGCGGCTTCGGAAGGGGGTGTGACGGTGGCGGTGGCGACAGGGGCTTCCTTGGCGGCCTTCTCGGCCTCCTTTTCAGCCAGAGCCTGCGCCCTGGCGGCTTCCTTGGCTTGCTTGGCCACCTCTATGGCCGCCAGCCTTTGCTCCTCGGCCTTCTGTTTGGCGGCTTTTTCGGCGTCGAGTGCGGCCATCTTGCGGCCGGCCGGCGAATCGATACGGCCCATGCGCGTGGTCTCGGTGACCGAGCCGTCGTTGTTGAGCGACGGCGGGGCGATCGGCACGCGTTCGCCGCGCGCCCTGCGCTTGGACCAGTCGGAAACGATGCTGGCTTCCTTGATGCCAGCGATGGTCGGCTTGGGCGCCGGCACGCTGGCCTTGACCGCCCCGCTGAACGCCGCGTCGTAGGTGCTCATGTAGGAATTGTAAGCGCTTTTCAGCGAATCAGGCTGCGTCGTCGCCGGGCAGGCACCGGTCGGATCGAATGTCTGGCCGTCGGCGGCAACCTGGTTGAAGACATAGCGCTTCTCGCAGACATCCACCTTCGGCGGCACCTTGGTGATCTCGAAATTGTCGTAGCCGACCTTCAGCATCTTCCAGAATTCGTAATTCGGATCGTTGCGGTAGCGCGCCATGTTGGCGGCGGTCATGCGGAACGGAAACGCCTGGATCTGGAATTCGGTCTGGCCGCCCTGGAAAGCGTCGCGGCCGAAGGCATAGATCTGCTCGATCTGCGCGTCGGTCATCGAATAACAGCCCGACGACGAACAGGCGCCGTGCACCATCAAATTGGAGCCGGTGCGGCCATTGGCGCGGTCATAGGCATTGGGATAGCCGATATTGAACGACAAATGGTAGTTCGAACGGGGGTTCATCTGCGCCGGACGCACCGTGTAGAAGCCTTCCGGCGCCTGGCGGTCACCTTCGGTGTATTTCGGCCCGAGTTTGCCCGACCATTTGCAGATGTCGTAGCTGGCCACCATGTCGTAGCGGCCGTTGGTCTTGGCCTTCCAGATTTCGAGCTTGCCCTCTTCCTTGAAGATGCGGGCCATCACCGACGAGGTGCGGACCATGCCCTTGGCCCTCATGTCGGCGAGGATCTTGTCGGGCAGCGGTTTGTTGGCCTCCGGCGCGAAATCCTTCATCGATGAATTGTTGCAGCCGGCAACGCCGAGGGCGGTTATCAGGATTCCGGTGCGGGCAAGCTTGGCGAACATGGCTGCGGATATCGTCTTTTCTCTGGCGCGACGGCAATTCATGCCCGGCTACTGCACTGAACGTGGACGGACCCTAAGCCCGTTAACCCTAACAAATTCCTTACCGCAAGTGCCGACGCGTCCCCCTGCGGCAGTCTCATTGAGCCGAATGCGGCGGCATTTTTGTGGCGAAAATGCTCCGCGCCGCCACATTGTGGCGCGGGGGACCAGATCATGATTTAAAGGCTGCGTCCCATTGCCAGGTATTTCTCGCGGCGCTGCTCGCGGAAATCAGTGTTGGCGCCGGCAAATTCCTTCATCGTCCTGGCGATGAGGTCGCCGGTCGCGGCGATCACGGTTTCGGCGCCACGATGCGCGCCGCCAAGCGGCTCGGGAATGATGGCGTCGATGATCTTCAGCTCAAGAAGATCCTGGGCGGTGATCTTCATGTTCGTCGCCGCGTCCTTGGATCGCGTCGTGTCGCGCCACAGGATCGAGGCCGCGCCCTCCGGCGAAATCACCGAATAGATGGAGTGTTCGAGCATGTAGACGCGGTTGGCAGTGGCGATGGCGATGGCGCCGCCTGAGCCGCCCTCGCCGATGACAACCGAGATCGACGGCACCCTGAGCCTAAGGCATGCGGAGGTCGAACGGGCAATGGCTTCCGCCTGGCCGCGCTCCTCGGCGCCGACGCCGGGATAGGCGCCGGCGGTGTCGACCAGCGTCAGCAGCGGGATGCTGAACCGGTCGGCAAGTTCCATCAGCCGCACCGCCTTGCGGTAGCCTTCCGGCCGCACCGAGCCGAAATTGTGCTTCAGGCGGCTGGTCGTGTCGGAACCCTTTTCCTGGCCGATGATGGCAACAGGCTCGCCGCGGAAGCGGGCGAAGCCGCCGACGATCGCCTGGTCCTCGCCGAAATTGCGGTCACCTGCCAGCGGCGTGAAATCGTTGAACAGGCCCTTGATGTAGTCGACGCAATGCGGCCTGTCGGGATGGCGAGCGACCTGCACCTTCTGCCATGGCGTCAGCGCCTTGTAAGCGTCACGCAGCGCATCGCGGGAGCGCTTCTCGAGGCGGCTGATCTCGTCGCCGACATCGACCGCTTCGCCATTCTCGGCGAGCTTCTTCAGCTCGAGGATCTTGCCCTCGAGGTCCTGCACCGGCTTTTCGAAATCGAGGTAATTATACATGCGTGAGCGGACCGATACATCGGAAGGCAATGGCTGACGGAACCCTTGAATCCAAGGCTCCGGGCGGTGAAACGTCGTCCTCACATAGCGATATGAGGCCTAGTCGGCAAGCGGATGATGATCGTTGACCAGCCGCACCAGCCGCTCTTCCAGCACATGGGTGTAAATCTGTGTCGTCGATATGTCGGCATGGCCGAGCAACTGCTGCACGGCCCTGAGATCGGCGCCGTTCTGCAGGAGGTGGCTGGCGAAAGCATGGCGCAGCACATGCGGCGAGATCTTCGCCGAAGCGATGCCGGCCCTTGCCGCCAGCCCTTTCAGATCTCGAGCAAAGACCTGGCGCGAGAGATAGCCGCTGTCGGATGCGGCAGGAAACAGGAACGGACTGTCGGCGAAGGCTGGAACCTTGGCGCGGGCGGCAAGCCACGTCTTCATCGCCGCACGCGCCTTGAGCGAGAGCGGGACCATACGCTCCTTGTCGCCCTTGCCGCGCACCATGAAGAAGCGGTCGTCGCGCTGCGCCACCGTCACCGGCAGGCAAACCAGCTCGGAAACGCGCAGGCCGGTGGCATAAAGCACCTCGACCAGCGCATGCAGCCGCAGTGCCGCCAGCCACTCACTCTTGCCTAGCCGGGCATCGTTGCCGAGACTGGGATCGCCGGCCTCAAGTGCCGCGCGGTCGATCAGCCGGCCGGTGTCGGCCTCGCTCATCGTCTTAGGCAGCGGACGGCGCTTTTTCGGGCTGTCCAGCGTGCCGGTCGGGTCATCGCCGCGCAGGCCTTCGGCGTAGAGGAATTTGAAGAACTGGCGGATCGCTGACAGTTTGCGCGCCTGCGACGTGGCGGCGAAGCCGCGCGCGGCGATGTCGTCGAGATAGGCGCGAATATCGGTGGCGGTCGCGCCGGCGAGCCCGCCATCGATCTCGCCAGAGGCGTCTTCGAGGTCACGGCGGTAGGAAGAAAGCGTGTTCTCGGCCGCACCCCGCTCGGCGCTCATCATTTCCAGAAAGGCTTCGATGCGGGCGGCGCTGTTCATTCAACTTTTCTGGTCGTTCAACTTTTCTTGGGATTGAGCTTCTCCGGAGGGATGCGCACGCTTATTTCACCCTTCTTGGGCTCCACGAACATCACCAGCGCGAACATCGTACCATAGGCAATGCCGGCCAGAATCGCTATTATCACGACAAAGCGAAACAGTGTCGGCATCAATTTTCGCCCGTCTTCTTGTTCTGCGTTTCCAAACCCTGTCCCCTTATGGGACGCCAATCAGACCAATTCAAGGAAGAAGCTGAGGCCTGTCAGGAACTTCCGATGCAGACCCCGTCAGCTCATATCGGGTCCAAGGTGCTTGCCACGCTTGACGCAAACGGGCTTTTCATGTCGATACGCCGGCAAAGAGGGCCCTCGATACATCCGATGAACGCGCTGCCAGCAAATCCTCCAGACGAGACCCACGCCGTGCTGCTCGGTCGGCTGGGCAGCCGTTCCATCGTCTTTGTCGGGTTGATGGGTGCCGGCAAGACGGCGATCGGCCGCAAGGTGGCGACGATGCTGTCGCTGCCCTTCATCGACAGCGACCAGGAGATCGAAAGCGTCTCGCGCATGACCGTTCCGGAGCTGTTCGAGCGCTATGGCGAGACCGAATTCAGAGCACTGGAGCAGCGCGTCATCCTGCGCGTGCTGGAAAATGGCCCACAAGTGCTTTCGACGGGCGGAGGCGCCTTCATGAACGCGCATACGCGCGAGGCGATCGCTGCGCACGGCGTGTCGGTGTGGCTGAAAGCCGAACTCGACCTTTTGATTGACCGCGTCTCCAAGAAGCAGAACCGGCCGCTGTTGAAAAGTGCCGATCCCCGCGCCGTGCTGGAGCGGCTGATGAGCGAGCGCTATCCGGTCTATGCGACATCCGATGTCACGGTGCCGACTCGCGACGATCGCAAGGAGATCATCGCAACCGAGGTGGTGGAGGCGCTGTGTCGGCATTTCGGCATCGATGAGACTGCCGCGACTAGCGAGGTCAGATCATGAGCCTGGATCAGCCAGTCATTGTCCAAGTCGGCCTCGGCGAGCGGACCTATGACATCCTGATCGGCTCGGGACTGCTGTCACGCGCCGGCGCGGAGATTTCGCGCCGCCTGCCGGGCACCCGCGCCGCTGTGATCACCGACGCCAACGTCGCGGCAGCGCATCTCGATGTGCTGAAGGCCGGCCTCGAAACGGGCGGTATAGAGTCGGCCGTCATCACGCTGCCGCCCGGCGAGAAGACCAAAAGCTTTGCCCATCTTGAAGAAGTGGTGGATGGCGTGCTGGCTGCGAAACTGGAGCGCGGCGACATTGTCATCGCCTTGGGCGGCGGCGTTATCGGCGACCTTGCCGGCTTTGCCGCCGGCATCGTGCGCCGCGGCATGAATTTCGTGCAGATCCCGACCTCACTGCTGGCGCAGGTCGATTCCTCCGTCGGCGGCAAGACCGGCATCAACAGTACGCGCGGCAAGAACCTTGTCGGCGTCTTCCATCAGCCGAAGCTGGTGCTGGCCGACACCGGAGTGCTCGACACGCTGCCGATCCGCGAATTCCGCGCCGGCTATGCCGAACTCGCCAAGTATGGGCTCATCGACCGGCCGGAATTTTTCGCCTGGCTGGAAGGGAACTGGGGCCAGGTTTTTGCTGGCGGACCGGAGAGGGCGCAGGCCATTGCCGAAGCCTGCCGGGCCAAGGCCGACGTTGTTGCGCGCGACGAGTTCGAGACCGGCGACCGCGCGCTGCTCAATCTCGGCCACACGTTCGGCCACGCACTGGAAGCCGCCACCCAGTATGACGGATCCCGCCTCGTCCATGGCGAGGGTGTCGCCATTGGTATGGCACTGGCACATCGGTTCTCGTCGCGGCTCAACCTGGCCAGTCCCGACGATGCCGCACGCGTCGAGGCGCATCTGCGCACCGTCGGCCTACCCTGGCGCATGGCCGATATCCCGGGCGATTTGCCGGATGCCGAAAGCCTGCTTGCCTTCATCACCCAGGACAAGAAGGTGTCGCGCGGCGCGCTGACCTTCATCCTGACGCGTGGCATCGGCCAAGCCTTCATCGCCAAGGACGTGCCGGCCTCGGAAGTTCTGTCGTTCCTCAGGGAGAACCATCCGAGCCCGAAGGAAAGCACTCGGAGATGAACGAGACCGGCTGGATCGTCGTCGCTGTCCTTGCCGTCCTCCTCCTGCTGGTCGTTGCCTTGCGCACGCGCCTGCTTGCCGCTTTCGGCTATGAGCTGTCGCGCATCGAGCCGCGGCGCTCCACCCAGGATGAGTTGCGCGGCGCGGTCGACGATTTCCGCCGCGACGGCCAGGTGGTGCGCGAGGACCGTGATCGCGTCGGCGGACTGTTCGACCTCGCCGAACTCGAAGTCTCCGACATCATGGTCCACCGTACCAACATGCGCTCGGTCAACGCCGACAATGCGCCGGAGGCGGTGGTGCGCGAGATCCTGCAGAGCCCGCACACCCGGATGCCGTTGTGGAAAGGCTCGCTCGACAACATCGTCGGCGTGCTGCACGCCAAGGATCTGTTGCGCGCCTTGAATGAAGTCGGCAACGACTTCTCCAGGATCGACGTGATGAAGATCGCCTCGAAACCATGGTTCGTGCCCGACACCACGACGTTGCAGGAACAGCTTAACGCCTTCCTTCGCCGCAAGGCGCATTTCGCCGTCGTCGTCGACGAATATGGCGAAGTCGAAGGGCTGGTGACGCTGGAGGACATCATCGAGGAGATCGTCGGCGAGATCGCGGACGAGCACGATGTCGACATCCAAGGCGTCAAGCAGGAGGCCGACGGCTCCGTCGTCGTCGACGGCACGGTGCCGATCCGCGACCTGAACCGGGCGCTCGACTGGAACCTGCCGGATGAGGAGGCGACCACCATTGCCGGCCTCGTTATCCACGAGACGCAATCGATCCCTGAGGAGAAGCAGGCTTTCACATTCCACGGCAAGCGCTTCACCGTTATGAAGCGCGACAAGAACCGGATTGCCAGGCTGAGGATCAGGCCAGCCGGCGACGCTTAAAAAGCGCGTCCCGTCGAAACGAAGACAGCGACGCCATTCGATTCAAGTCGCGTGATCATGCATGTCGCCCAGGACCGCTGAGCACTTTTGACGCCATGAAAACCAGCCCACGGAGCCTCATTCTGCGATCTGGCTCGTCGAGCGTTCGTGGATCGCCGCGCCCGTCTCAGCGTCGACGGCCGCCAAGCTGACCTCGTAACCCCAAAGCCTGCGGATGTGACGAAGCGTGGCGTCACGGCTGGCCTCCTCGAGAAGAATGCCGTTATTGACCTTGTGCTGCAGTCTCAAATGCCGGTCACCGAGCAGATCGACATCCATTACCTGGATGTCCGGTTGGTTCGCTCCGATCTCGTAGCTGTGGGCAAGCGCGGCGCGGACCTTGGCATAGCCGCGTTCGTTGTGGATCGAAGCTACCTCGAAATGCGGTTGGTCGGCAGCGTCGCCGAGCACGAAGAGCCGCCATTTCCGGATCAAACTCGGACTGAGATATTGACGGATAAAGGACTCGTCGCGGTGATCTGCCCAGGCGTCGAGCAGGACCTCTAGCCAGTTGCCGCGGCCGGCGAAGTCGGGAAACCAATCGCGGTCCTCGGCCGTCGGTTCGGTCGAAATGCGCTTGATGTCCTGCATCATATCGAGGCCGAGAGCGTAAGGGTTGATGCCCGAAAACCGCGGATCGTCGTAGGCCGGCTGGAAGACCACGTTGGAATGATTCCGCAGGATTTCCAGCATGGCGCCTTCACTGATCTGGCCGCGATCGTACAGCATGTTCATCAGCGTATAGTGGACGAAAGTGGCGCAGCCCTCGTTCATCACCTGCGTTTGCCGTTGTGGGTAGAAATATTGTGCTATGACGCGAACGATCCTGACGATCTCACGCTGCCAGGGCTCCAGGACCAGGCTGTTCTTTTCCAGGAAGTAAAGCAGGTTTTCCTCGGGAAGGTTGAGCGATTTCTTCCGCTCCGGGTCTTCTCTCTTGTCGTTAGCCTTTTGCTGCGACGGTGGCAGCGTACGCCACAGATCATTATAGGTTTGCTCTTCGTATTCGAGGCGCTCGCGAAGTCCTTCACGCTGCCGTTCCGACGACAGCTTCGGTGGCCGGTGATAGCGGAACACGCCTTGCGCCATCAGCGCATGGGCGGAATCAAGAACAGCCTCTACGGCGGCGAGGCCATGCCGCTCCTCGCAGCGGACAATGTAGCCCTTGGCGAAATCCAGGTAGTTGAGGATCGCCCCGGCGTCCGTCCACTGCTTGAACAGCTGATTGTTCTTGAAGAAATGATTATGCCCGAGCGCAGCATGGGCCGTCACCAAGGCCTGCAGGGCCATGGTGTTTTCCTCCATCAGATAGACGATGCACGGATTGGAATTGATGACCAGTTCATAGGCAAGCCCTCGACCGCCCTTACGATAGAGCAGGTCGTGTTGGAGGAAATGTTTGCCGAAAGACCAGTGACGGTACATCAGTGGCATGCCGACCGATGAATAGGCGTCGAGCATCTGCTGGGACGAGATGATCTCCATCTGCACCGGGTAGGTGTCGAGATGAAGCTCTTCGATCGCGATTGCCTCGATCGTGTCATAGGTCCTCGACAATGTCTTGAAATCCCAATCGGACCCTGAAAAAAGCAGGCTGGATTTACCGGCTTGTCTGGCCATTGAATCCCCTCATGCAACCTTGAGGGAAGCCGGCTGTCTGCCGAAGAGTTGGCGAAAAACCGGGTAGATATCCGCGGGCGTGGCGATGCGGCTCATCTGGAAGTTCGACCATTTCAGGTCGATTTCGCTATAGGCACGCCATAGCGATGTCCCGTTTTCGGTCGAGCCGAAGATATGGGCTTCACGCTCGTCGATGATCTCGACATAGGCAAAATACTGGCACAACCGCATGAGCTTGCCGTTGAGCAATGCTATGCATCGCTCGGAATCGCCGCCGAAATTGTCACCGTCGGAGGCCTGGGCAGCGTAGATGTTCCACTCGTGGGCGGGGTAACGTGCATCAATAATTCGGTGCATTTCCTCCAGCGCGGTGGAAACGACAGTGCCGCCACTTTGCGTGTTGTAGAAAAATGTTTCCTCATCGACCTCCTGGGCCAGATGCGTGTGGCGGATGAAGACGATCTCGATGCGCTCGTAGCGCCGTTTCAAGAACAGGTGCAGCAGTACGAAGAAGCGCTTTGCCAGATCCTTTTCGCGTTCACCCATCGAGCCGGACACATCCATCAGGCAGAACATGACGGCATTGGCATTCGGCACAGGTCGGGGATCGAAGCGGTTGAAGCGGATGTCGACCGGATCGACATAGGCAATTCGCCTGCGCCGCCGCTCCAGCCGGTCAAGCTCCTCCCTCAATGCCGCAATGCGCTGGCGCGCCGCCACGCTGGATGGCACCAACTCGAGCGCCGCGATTTCCTGAAGGATCGCGTCCAACTCCTCCTGCTTAGGACGCCTCAGCGCAATGCGGCGGCCGTGGCTGTTACGCATGGTGCGCACAACATTGATGTTGGTCGGTGAGCCGGTGGCGGCGAAGCCAGCCCGGCGCGACTTGTATGCAAGGATCTCCTTGAGGTTGAGCTTGACCATATCTGGGAGTTCGAGATCCTCAAAAAAAAGATCGAGCACCTCTTCACGCGACAGCACGAAACGAAAGTCGTCTTCAGACGCTGTATTCCCCGGGGACGCCCCTCCCGCGCCGCCGCCCCCGCCGGGTTTGGGGAGCAGATCTCCAGGGGAGAAATGCCTGTTGCCCGGCAGGATGTGCTGGCGCCTGCCGCTGTTGCGGGCGTTGTTGAAACTCGGTTCGTCAGTGCCGCTCTCCGGCATGGGCACAGCATGCTCGGCATCGGCGTCGGCGATCCTGCCGGTGCGGATCTGATCGCGTATGCTCCGCTTCAGTTCCTCGCGTGCACGCCTGAGAAAGCGCTGGCGATTGCCGAGGCTCTTGTCCTTCGGGTTCAGGCGACGGTCGATGAAGATCGGCATGGAACTATCCGGGCTCTCTCAACCCGCCCTGTTCACCCGCATGTACCAGTCCACAAGGCGACGCACCTGCCGCTGGGTGTAGCCGCGCTCGACCATGCGCTGCACGAATTCATTGTGCCGCTTTTCAGTGACGCTATCTTGCTTGGAGCCGAAGCTGATCACCGGCAGAAGGTCCTCGACCTGGCCGAACATGCGCTTCTCGATGACTTCCCGCAGCTTTTCGTAACTTGTCCACGCCGGGTTACGGCCATGGTTTCTTGCACGGGCGCGCAATGTGAACTTCACCACCTCGTTGCGGAAGTCCTTGGGATTGGCGATGCCGGCCGGCTTTTCGACCTGCGACAGTTCATTGTCCAGAACCTCGCGGTTGAGGATTTGACCGGTGTCGGGATCCTTATAGTCCTGATCCTCGATCCAGGCATCGGCATAGGCGATGTAGCGATCGAAAAGGTTCTGGCCGTACTCGCTGTACGATTCCAGATAGGCCTTCTGGATTTCGTGGCCGATAAACTCGGCATACCGCGCCGCCAGCTCGGACTTGATGAATTCCAGGTAGTCCGCTTCCGTCTCCTTCGGAAACTGTTCGCGTTTGATTGCCTCCTCGAGGATGTACATGAGATGTACGGGGTCGGCAGCCACCTCCTCGGTGTCATAGTTGAAGGTCTGCGACAGGATCTTGAAGGCAAAACGCGTGCTGACGCCGGCCATGCCCTCGTCGACGCCGGCGGCATCGCGATATTCCTGAACCGGTTTCGCCTTTGGGTCGATTTCCTTGAGGTTCTCGCCGTCATAGGCGCGCATCTTGGTGTAGAGCGGCGAATTGTCGTGCTTGGCCAAGCGGGTCGAGACGGTAAATCGACTGAGAATATCCAGCACCTCGGGGGCACAGGAACTGTTGGCCAATTCGCTCTCCCGCAGCAGCTTTTCGTAGATATGTTTCTCTTCAGTTATCCGCAGACAATACGGCACCTTGACCACGAGGATGCGATCGAGGAAAGCCTCGTTGTTCTTGTTGTTCTTGAACTGCTGCCATTCCGACTCGTTGGAATGGGCCACGATAATGCCTTGATAGGGGAAGGCACCGAAATTCTCGGTACCGTTGTAGCTGCCCTCCTGGGTCGCGGTCAGCAGCGGATGCAGGACCTTGATGGGCGCCTTGAACATTTCGACGAACTCGAGCAGGCCCTGGGTGGTTCGGTTCAGTCCACCACTGTATGAATAGGCGTCCGGATCGGACTGGCTGAAATTTTCCAGTTGCCTGATATCGACTTTGCCGACCAGGGCCGAGACATCCTGATTGTTCTCGTCGCCAGGCTCCGTCTTGGCGATGGCGACCTGGCGCAGCCGCGAAGGCTTCAACTTGACCACGCTGAATTTCGAAATGTCGCCGGACAATTCGTCAAGTCGCTTGGCCGCCCAGGGTGAGATGAGCCCATTGAGACGGCGCCGGGCTATCCCGTATTTATCTTCCAGCAGGTCGCCCATGCGATCGGGATTGAAAAGGCCGAGTGGCGATTCGAAAACCGGACTGACCTGGTTGCCGGCCTTCAGCGTGTAGATCGGGCGTTCCTCCATCAGTCTCTTCAGCCGTTCGGCCAGAGAGGATTTGCCGCCGCCGACAGGGCCGAGGAGGTAGAGGATCTGTTTGCGCTCCTCGAGTCCCTGGGAGGCATAGCGGAAATATCCGGCAATGCGCTCGATCGTATCCTCCATGCCGTAGAAGTCGGAGAAGGATGGATAGATCTTGACGGTGCGGTTCGAGAAAATGCGGCCCAGTCGCTCGTCCTTGCTGGTGTCGATCAGGTTAGGCTCGCCGATTGCCTCGACCATCCGTTCAGGCGCCGAGGCATACATCGATTTGTCCTCCCGGCAGGCAAGTAGGTACTGCTGGAGACTGATTTCCTCCTGGCCCTCGTTCGCATAAATCTCCGAAAACAGGTCGAAGACGTCGGACTGATTCTCGCGCATGATATTCCGCCCTCAAAGCCGTTCTGGCTGCCGGATGGTTCCTCAATCTATTCAACTATCGGAGTGCGTTGTGGTTCCCATCACATGAAGGAGAGAACGTGCGCCTGGCATCGGCGCGGAACAGCACCCGATGTGATTGGAATGCGTATCCAACAACTTAGGGTGGTGATGGTCGGCTGAGGCGTCAAGGACAAAAATTGATTTCGTGAACTGAACCGCGAGCGCAATGCATTTGATTGGCGTGAGCTGTGGCCCGATGCGCGTTCGATGAGCCTGATCGATCTGGTCTCCTCTACAGCGGATGAGCGTCCAAAAAGGTTGAGAGCCCATTCGCGGTTCGGATCGATGGTCGGTCACCGAACCGGATCCATGTGCCATACTCAACTGGACGCTTGTGCCGCCCGCTGGCACTCTTGGTCGACATGGTCGGGAGACCACGATGATCGATCGACGAAGCTTCATTCTGGCTTCCGTGGCGGCGATGCTGCCATTGGGAGCATCGGCCGTGTGGCGCTTGCGCCAACCGGCGCCAAGAACTTTCGACTACGGGCCAGCCAAGCTCGACATCTATGCGCCTGATGACGCCACCGGCATGCCGGTCGTGTTCTTCGCCCATGGCGGCACCTGGCAATTCGGCAAACGCAGCCAGGTCAACGCCAAGCCGGCTTTCCTGCTGGCCAATGGCTTCTGCTTCGTCTCCATCGATTACCGCATGTTGCCTGAGGCCGGTGTCGCAACCCAGGCTGGTGACGTCGAAAAGGCCTATGCCTATATCAGAGCCAACATCGCCCAGCATGGCGGCGACCCCAAGCGTATTGTCGGCATGGGTCATTCGGCCGGCTGTCATCTGATTGCACTGAGCGGCATGCGCGGCGGGTTGCCGGACGTCGCTGCCTTGCTTCTCGATGACACCCGCGCCTACGATCTTGCAGCGCTCGCCAGGAATGGCGGCATGGTCCGGGCCTATGCTCGGGTCTTTTCCGACCCCTCGCAATGGGCCGCACTTTCACCGGCCAGCTATGTCGAGGGCCGCAGGCATCCGCCGACCTTCATCGCCTATTCGGGAGCGCCAGGCCGTGGCGAAGCCTCGAAGACTTTTGCCGAACGCCTGCGCGCCACCGGCACCGAGGTTACCCTGTTCGACGGCAGCGCCTATACGCACATGTCGATCAATCGCGATTTCGGCGAGGACGGCGACGCGCTGACCGCGGCCGCGCTGGCATTCCTGAAATCGACGGTCGGCTGATCGAGGCTCGTGCGTCAGCTAGCTGCTGGATCAGACCACGTGCGAACGGCTCGGCGCATTGCCGTTTCTGTTCGAGGCGGTGCTCTGAGCGCGGCGAAAAGCGGGCGGCGGAACCGAGCTACCAGCGGGTCTTTTCGCCGGGCGCTGCCGGTTCGATCGCCAGCGCATGCACGCCGGCCTTCAACTCGTCGGCAAGCAGTTCGTTGACGGCGCGATGGCGGTCGATGCGGCTCATGCCGGCAAAGGCGGATGAGACGACGCGCACGCGAAAATGCGTCTCTCCTGTGCCGTCATAGGCGCCATGATGGTCGGAGCCGTGGTGGTGATGGCCGGCATGGAGATGGCTCTCGTTGATGATGACCAGCCGGTCCGGCGAAAACGCCTTGGTGAGCTTGTCTTCCATCGTCGTCTGTATGGACATTGCCGTCTTCCTTCACCACATATGGCCGGCATATCTGCCCGCAAAAACCGGAATTGGTCTGCGCAAAAGCCGCTGCCGCTCAACAAAATCCGCCATTCGCCTGTTTTATGCCGCGATTCAGCGGTTAGGGCGATCATCGCGAAAATGTCAATTCTTGTTTCGCATCTGCGAACGCCCCATAAATGGGTAAGATGAAGCCGTACCCCAAATATTTCGAGAAGATTCGCGTCCGCCCCGACAAGGACGCGGAGCTGAAGTCGCACTCGCCGATCTGCCAGTGGGACGGCTGCAAGGAGGCGGGCACACATCGCGCGCCGGTCGGGCGGATGAAGGAAGGCGAGTATTTCCGCTTCTGCTTCGACCATGTGCGCGAATACAACAAGGGCTTCAACTATTTCTCCGGCGTGCCGGACACCGAGGTCGCGCGTTTCCAGAAGGAAGCGATGACCGGCCATCGGCCGACCTGGAAGATGGGCGCCAACGGTGCCTCGACGCGGTCGTCGCCCGATATGGCGCAGATGCGTTCCGGCCGCGCCGGCTACTACAATCGCATGCGTGACCCCTTCGACCTGTTCAAGGGGCCGAAGGATCCGCGCGAGGCGCGCGAGCGCAAGGCCAAGCCGCTTGAGGCCAAGGCGCTGGAAACGCTTGGCCTTGATACAAAGGCGACTGGCAACGAAATCAAGGCGCGCTATAAGGAACTGGTGAAACTCCACCATCCGGATGCGAATGGTGGCGACAGAGGTTCGGAAGACCGGTTCCGCGATGTGCTGCAGGCCTATCGCGTGCTCAAACAGGCGGGCCTGTGCTGAGCGACCATACGGTTCGCGTCGTTTTCCAACTTTCATAAGGTTGGAAAAGGCTCTAAGACCGCCCCCGGACAAAATCGATTGCCGGCGAAATCAGGCTTTTCGCCCGTGGAGACGTTGAGAGATATGAACAAGGTCGATCGCGACATCGCCAACCTGCCCGACACGACGGTGTCGGTGAAGGAGAAATTCGGTTTCGAGTCCAAGATGGTGGTGCCGGCCTATTCGGTGACATCAGAGCATGTGCCCGACATCGACCCGGACTATCTCTTCGACAAGAACACGACGATGGCGATACTGGCGGGCTTTGCCTACAACCGCCGCGTCATGGTGTCGGGCTATCACGGCACCGGCAAGTCGACCCATATCGAACAGGTCGCCGCCCGCCTCAACTGGCCCTGCGTGCGCGTCAACCTCGACAGCCATGTCAGCCGTATCGATCTCGTCGGCAAGGACGCGATCGTCGTCAAGGACGGGCTGCAGATCACGGAATTCCGCGACGGCATCCTGCCCTGGGCCTACCAGCACAATGTCGCGCTATGCTTCGACGAATATGACGCCGGCCGTCCGGACGTGATGTTCGTCATCCAGCGCGTGCTGGAATCGTCGGGCCGGCTGACGCTGCTCGATCAGAGCCGGGTCATCCGTCCGCATCCGGCGTTCCGGCTGTTCTCGACCGCCAACACGGTCGGCCTCGGCGACACCACCGGCCTCTATCACGGAACCCAGCAGATCAACCAGGCGCAGATGGACCGCTGGTCGATCGTCACCACGCTGAACTACCTGCCGCACGACAATGAAGTTGCCATCGTGCTGGCCAAAGCCAAGCACTATCGCGACGGCAAGGGCAAGGAAATCGTCAATAAGATGGTGCGCGTCGCCGACATGACGCGCTCGGCGTTCATCAATGGCGATCTCTCGACGGTGATGAGCCCACGTACCGTGATCACCTGGGCCGAAAATGCCGAGATCTTCGGCAATATCGGCATGGCGTTCCGCCTGACCTTTCTCAACAAATGCGACGAGCTGGAGCGTTCGTTGGTGGCCGAGTTCTATCAACGTGCTTTTGGGGAGGATCTGCCCGAGAGCGCCGCGAACGTGGTGCTGGGCTAAAGCAGAGTCTCGATGGCGGGTCCGGGCGACAACACGCGCAACAAGTCGAAGACGGGGTCTGAAGCCGACAGCTTCAAGCGCGCCGTCACCGTCTGCATGCGCGCCATTGCCGGCGACAAGGAGCTTGAAGTCGGTTTCGCCAAGGATAGGCCGGCACTCGCCGGCAGCCGCGCGCGCCTGCCCGAACTGCCGAAGAAGGCTTCGAAGACCGACATCGCGATCACCCGCGGCCTCGGTGATTCGATGGCGCTGAAGCGCGCCTGCCACGATGTGCGCATCCACACCAAGCTGGCGCCGGATGGCAAGGCGGCCCGCGCCATCTATGACGCGGTCGAGCAGGCCCGTGTCGAGGCGATCGGCTCACGTGCCATGCAAGGCGTCGCCGACAATATCGGCTCGATGCTGGAGGACAAATACGCCAAGGCCAATCTCGTCGACGTGAGGGACAAGGCCGACGCGCCGATCGAGGAAGCACTTGCGCTCATGGTGCGCGAGAAGCTGACCGGTCGGCCGATCCCGAAGAGCGGCCAGCGGCTGGTCGAACTCTGGCGGCCCTGGGTCGAGGAAAAGGCCAAGTCGGATCTCGACGGACTTTCCGCCAAGCTCGGCGACCAGCAGGCTTTCGCCCGCGTCGTGCGCGAGATGCTCGCCTCCATGGAAATGGCCGAGGAACTCGGCGACGAGCAGGAGACGGAAGACTCCGAGGACAATGACGACAACCAGCCGCAAGGCGACGAGCAAAGCGAGGAGGGCGGCGAAGAGGATTCGGGCTCCGAGCAGTCGCAGTCCGAGGATGCCGAGGCTTCGGCCGATGACGAGCAATCGGCCGAGACGGAAGCGTCCGATGCCACCGCCGACGATCTGGCCGACGATGACGATGCGGACGCCGAGACGCCCGGCGAGGCGCGCCGCAACGACAACCCCTTCACCAATCTGCCGAAGGAAATCGACTACAAGGTCTTCACCACCGCTTTCGATGAGACGGTCGGTGCCGAGGAACTTTGCGAAGAAGAAGAGCTCGACCGACTGCGCGCCTTCCTCGACAAGCAGCTTGCCAATCTGTCCGGCGTCGTCGGCCGCCTGGCCAACCGGCTGCAGCGCCGGCTGATGGCGCAGCAGAACCGCTCCTGGGATTTCGACCTGGAAGAGGGTTACCTCGATCCGGCGCGGCTGGTGCGTGTCGTTATCGACCCGATGCAGCCCCTGTCCTTCAAGCAGGAGCGCGACACCAAATTCCGCGACACGGTGGTGACGCTGGTGCTCGACAATTCGGGCTCCATGCGCGGCCGGCCGATCACGGTCGCGGCCACCTGCGCCGACATATTGGCGCGCACGCTGGAACGTTGCGGCGTCTCGGTTGAGATCCTCGGCTTCACCACCCGGGCCTGGAAGGGCGGGCAGGCGCGCGAGAAGTGGCTGAAGGACGGCAAGCCGCCGAACCCCGGCCGGCTCAACGATCTGCGCCACATCATCTACAAATCCGCCGACCATCCATGGCGGCGGGCACGGCGCAATCTCGGCCTGATGATGCGCGAGGGCCTGCTCAAGGAAAACATCGACGGCGAGGCGCTGCTGTGGGCGCACAACCGGCTGATCGCCCGGCCGGAGCAGCGCAAGATTCTGATGATGATCTCGGACGGCGCGCCGGTCGACGATTCGACGCTGTCGGTCAATCCGGGCAATTATCTCGAGCGCCATCTGCGCGCTGTCATCGAGCTGATCGAGACGCGCTCGCCGGTGGAGCTGCTGGCCATCGGCATCGGCCACGACGTCACGCGCTATTATCGCCGCGCCGTCACCATCGTCGATGCCGAGGAACTGGCCGGCGCCATGACCGAGCAATTGGCTTCGCTGTTCGCCGAGGAGAGCGCCAAGGATACGCGGCGCGGCGGCATGCGGCGCGCCGGATGATCTCTAGGCGCGGCGGCTTTCAGCAGACGATTTTCGCCGCCATCGCCCTGCTTTCTGGCGTGGCTTCGGCGGCAGCCGGTTCGCTCGGCTCAAGTTCGGTCGAACCGGTCGAAGTCTCGGCCCGGCCAATCGCCGAGTTCCACATTGGCGGCGCCGACAAGCAGTTCGGTCCGCTCGAATTCGTCGGCGGGCTGGAGATGACCTCGCCAATGCGCGATTTCGGTGCGCTGTCGGCGTTCCGGTTCCTGAAAGCCGGCGGCGATTTCGTGGGCGTTGCCGACACCGGGTTCTGGTTCTTCGGCACGGTGGTCCGCGACGCCGACAAGCGGCCGTCCGGCATCCAGAATTTCCGCATGCAGCAGATGGTCGACGAAACCGGTCGGCCGATCGACAAGAAGTGGGAGGTCGATGCGGAAGGCCTCGCGGTCAAGGACGGCGTTGCCACCGTCGGCTTCGAGCGCAACCACCGCGTCGCCCAGTTCAAGATCGACCCGGCCGACATGAAGGCGCCGTTCAAGCAGCTGGATTTCGTGGTGCCAGCCGGGGAACTGCGCCAGAATCGCGGCTTCGAGACCGTCACCCACGCCAATGCCAACGGCCAGCATGAGGGCGGGCTGGTCGTGGTCTCCGAGAAGAGCCTCGACAAGGCCGGCAACATCTATGCCGCCATCGTCGAAGGGCCGCATAAGGGGGTCTTCACCGTCAAGCGCAACGGCGACTTCGACATCACCGACGGCGCCTTCCTGCCGGATGGCGACCTCTTGCTTCTGGAGCGCAGCTTTTCGATGGCCAGGGGCGTCAAAATGCGGCTGCGACGCATTTATGGCGAGAGCGTCGAAAAGGGTGCGGTCGCCGACGGGCCGGTGCTGCTGGAAGCCGACATGGGCTACCAGATCGACAATATGGAAGGGCTCGACGTCTGGACCCGCGACGATGGTGCGCTGATGGTGTCGCTGATTTCCGACGACAACCACTCGATCCTGCAGCGCAACCTCTACCTGGAATTTATTCTCCACCAGGATTAAGCGGTACTCCAGTGCGAACGTGAAGTTGAAGGTCTCAACGGCGGGTTCGATTTGGCGCGGGTTCGATTTGGCCCGGGGGTCGACTGTTCACCGTGAGCCATTGGTGGCTATCCAGATAACATGGCGCGCGCCACGCTTGCCGTTAGCGCGTGTGTTGACCTCCTCGACCGCGAAGCCGGCCTGCTTCAGCCGCCGCGTGAAGCCGCTGTCGGGGCCTTGCGACCACACCGCCAGCACGCCGCCCGGCTTGAGGGCAGTACGTGCGGCACGAAGGCCCTGAAGGCTGTAAAGCGCATCATTGGATCTGTGGACAATGCCTTCCGGCCCGTTGTCGACGTCGAGCAGGATGGCGTCCCAAGCCGCGGGGCCCGACTGTATCAGCTGCCCGACATCGGTCCCGTGGATAATGACACGCGGATCGTCAAGACAGCCGCCAAAGATTTCGGTCATCGGGCCGCGTGCCCAGGCGACGACCGCCGGCACCAGCTCCGCGACGACAATGCTGGCATCATTGCCGAGTTCTGCGAGTGCGGCGCGCAGCGTAAAGCCCATGCCAAGCCCACCGATCAGGATCCTTGGCCGCCGATGGCCGGCAATCCTCTGGCAGGATAGTTTTGCCAGCGCCTCCTCGGACCAGCTGAGACGGCTGTTCATCAGCTCGTTGGTGCCGAGCATGATCGAGAATTCCGAACCGCGCCGCTTGAGGCGAAGCTCCTGTGTGCCGTCCGGAGTCTTCGCAGAGTCTAATTGGACCCAGGGAATCATGATCTTTGTCCGACCATGATCTTTTCCGAAAACCGCGTCCCACTTTTCGGGATCATGGTTTAAGCCGCGACTGCCGGCTGGCTCCAGCGGGCAGCGAGCAGCCGGTAGGGGATCAATGCCACAACGGCGATGATCAGCTTCACACTGAGATCGCCGAGCGCCCACGAAATCCAGCGCATGGCGTCGACATGGAAGACGCCCATCAGCGGTGCTGTTTCGAGCGCAAAGCTGTCGTTCGGACCAGCGAAGGCAAACGCCGCCGAGAACGCGACGGTGAAGAATACGGCGGTGTCGAACACGGATCCGACCAGCGTGCCGACGATTGGCGCGCGCCACCAGCTCTGCCGGCGCAGCCGGTTGAAGACGGTCACGTCGAGCAATTGCGCGGCAAGGAACGCCGCGCCGGACGCCGCCGCGATCCGCACCAGCCGGTCGGCGGCGGTCTCGAACTCGATCAGGCCGTGACGGAACAGGAAAGGCGGGACGAGGATCGAGCAGACCACTGCCGTCATGAAGCCGACAAAGACGATCCTGCGCGCCACGGTTGGCCCATAGCGGCGATTGGCGAGGTCGGTGACCAGGAAGGAGAACGGGTAGGTGAAGGCACCCCAGGTCAAAAGGTCGGCCAGCGAGAGGCCGCCGACCTGGCCCTGCATCGGGAACTGCACGAGAATGTTCGACGCCACGACGACAAGCGCCATGGCGGACACGAATGGCAGGTATCGCGAGAAGGAAGTCATTTTTTTATCCTGGGTAATGGAACCAGCGGAGCGCTTGCCGAAACCGGATCACGCTCGCTCGTATTTGAGCATCGGGTTGCCGAAACCTTGCGGGCTCGATCCGATGTTCAGGCCAACAAGAGGTTGGCCAAGGCGGTCGTCCCCCGCCTTTGAACGATGTCAGGCGGCGACCTGCTCGGCGATCTTCTTGGCGATCTGCTTCTTCAACAGACGCGCACGCTGCGACAATTCCTTGACGTCGGCCTTGGCCAGGAAGGCATCGAGACCGCCGCGATGTTCGACCGAACGCAGCGCGTTGGCCGAAATGCGCAGGCGCACATTCTGGTTCAGCGCTTCCGAAATCAGCGTCACGTTGACGAGATTCGGCAGGAAGCGACGCTTGGTCTTGTTGTTGGCGTGGCTCACATTGTTGCCGGACATGACTGCCTTGGCAGTGAGTTCGCAGGTGCGGGACATGATTCTAACCTTCAGTTCTCGGGTCTGCCAAACATTCAAGCCCGCGCCGGGTGGCGCGCGGTTCTGGTCAGGCGGCCTTATGGAAAAGTTGGCGTTCCATAGTTGCATTTCGCCGAGGCGTCAAGCTCCGGCTTGCCCACGGATGCGCCCGGCATTTCATATTAAGGCCGGAATTCATCCTATAAGCGGTCTCATAGGGACATGCCAGACCGGAGCTGCCCGCCTCCGGCCGAAATCAAGGACCCGATCCCGTCATGCTTCGTTCGTCTCTTGCCCTTGCTGCCCTGCTTGCGATTGCCTTGCCATCCGCCGCGTCCGCTGCCTCGCCACAGTCGTTCAAGGGAGAATACACGGTCTCGTTCCTCGGCCTTTCGATAGCAAAATCAACGTTTTCCAGCCGCTATGAGAACGGCGCCTACGCGATCGAAGGCAGCGTCACTGCCGCGGGTCTGGCCAAGCTGTTCGACGACACGCGCGGCACGATCTCGTCGAAAGGCACGATTTCTGGCAAGAAGATGGTGCCGCAGGCGTTCCGTGCCGATTACACCTCTGGCAAGAAGGCATCGACGGTCGATATCCGCTTTGCAGATGGCGCGGTCACCTCGACGCAGGTCGTTCCGGCGCCGGGCAAGCGCGACCCCAAGAGCTGGGTGCCGATCGGTGCCGGCGATTTGGTCTCGGTGCTCGATCCGATGGCCGCGACGGTGATCCATGCCGACAGTCTCGACCAGGTCTGCGGCCGCACGGTGAAGTTCTATGACGGCGAGATGCGTGCCGATCTGTCACTAACCTACGCTTCGAAGGGGACGATCTCGGTGCCGGGTTACAAGGGCGACACCATCACCTGCCGAATGGGTTTCGAGCCGGTGGCGGGCTATCGCAAGGGCCGCAAGGCGCTGAATTATCTTAAGAACCGCAGCCGCATGATGGTGACGTTTGCACCGCTCGGCCAAACCGGCGTATATGCGCCGATCCGCGCCACGGTGGGCACGCAGATCGGCACCTTGACCATCAGCGCCAGGCGTTTCGAGGCAGTACAGTAGGGCAGGCGCCATACGCGCGCCACTGGAGACGGAATGGGGCGCGCAACACTGATTGGCTTTTCGGCGGTCGCCATGTGGGCGTTGCTGGCGCTGCTCACCGATGGGTCGGGCCAGGTGCCGCCGTTCCTGCTTTCGGCGATCACCTTCTCGATCGGCACCGGGGTCGGGCTCATCGCGCGGCTGTTCATGCCGGCGCCCGACAAGAGCCAGAAAATACCGCTGCAGGTCTGGCTGATCGGCATTGCCGGCCTGTTCGGTTACCACTTCTTCTACTTCACCGCGCTGCGCAATGCACCGGCGGTGGAAGCGAGCCTGATCGCCTATCTGTGGCCGTTGCTGATCGTGCTTGGTTCGGCGCTGATGCCGGGCGAGCGCCTGGCATGGAACCACGTCGTCGGCGCGCTGCTCGGCCTTGCCGGCACCATGCTGATCGTCACCAAGGGCGCCGGCATCGCCTTCGACGCCCGCTATGCTTACGGCTATGCCATGGCCGCCGTTTGCGCTGTGATGTGGTCGTCCTATTCGCTGTTGTCGCGGCGCTTCCCGTCGGTGCCGACCAGCATCGTCACCTGGTTCTGCGCCGCGACCGCGGTGCTGTCGCTCGCCTGCCATTTGACCCTGGAACAAACGGTTTTGCCTGACGGCGCCGGGCAGTGGCTGGCCGTGGTCGGCCTTGGCCTGATGCCGGTCGGCGCTGCCTTCTATGCCTGGGACATCGGCGTGAAGCGCGGCAACATCCAGGTGCTGGGTGCTGCAAGCTATGCCGCGCCACTGCTGTCGACGTTGGTGCTGATCGCAGCCGGCGCCGCCGAGCCGTCACTGCGCATTCTTGCCGCCTGCGTGCTCATCACCGGCGGCGCGGCTCTGGCGGCAAAGTCACTGTTTCTGCGCAAGCCCGCCGTGACCGAGAGTGGAGCGCGGGCATCCGCAAGCGGAGCCCGGGCATCCGAAGGCGGAGCCCGGGCATGACGATGCCGTTTGCCGGCGGCATCGACGCCAATGCCAACGCGACGCTGATCTTTTCGCTGGCTGCTGCGGTGATCTATGCCTTCACGCTCGGGATGCCGCCGACACTCGCCCGCTCGGCGGCAAAGACGCTTGCCGTGGCGATGCTTGCCGTGCTGGCGGCGCTGCAAGGCGGCCCGTTGCTGCTGGTCGCAGCCCTTGCGCTCAGCGCTGTTGGCGACGCCTTTCTGTCGCGCGACGGCGAAAAGGCGTTTCTCGGCGGGCTCGCCAGTTTTCTTGTCGCCCACATTGTCTATGCCGTGCTGTTCCTGCGCAGCGGCGGCGGCTTGGAGTTGCTGGGCGCCGAATCGTGGCGTGGGGCGATCGCGCTGGCCATGCTGGTGTTTGCGATCGTCATGCTGGCGGCGCTGTGGCGGCGCGTCGGCCCCGGCCTTCGTGTCCCTATCACCGTCTATGTCGCTGCGATCCTCGCGATGGGTGTCTCGGCCCTGACGACAAGCAGCGTCTGGATCGTCGGCGGCGCCGTGTTGTTCATGGCATCGGACGGGATGCTCGCCACGGAGAAATTCCTGGTGGCCGCCATCTCGCCGCACCGCAGCTGGATGCGCTTTGCTGTCTGGTTACTCTACTACGCGGCCCAGCTCGCGATCACGCTAGGCTTCCTGCTAAATTAGGGTTCTTATTGAGTTAGGATTGTTTCGGTTGCCAGCCCGGCTCGGCCAGCTCAAACGCCGCAAACTCAAAGCCCGGTGCGACGGTGCAGCCGACCAGCGTCCATTCGCCCAGGCTGCGCGCCGATTGCCACCAGCCTGCGGGGACGACGATCTGCGGCCGCTCACCGGCTGCGAGATCGATGCCAAGCACCTGCTCGATAACGGCGCTGCCTTGTTCCCACATCGACAGCGCCAGCGGGGCCCCGGCATGAAAATGCCAGACCTCGGCGGCGTCCTTGACCCGGTGCCAGGCAGACACCTGATGCCGTTCCAGCAGGAAATAGATCGCGGTCGAATGGCCGCGCGCGCCGCCGGCGTCATCGCGAAAGGTCTCGGCGTACCAGCCGCCTTCCGGGTGCGGCTTCAGGCCGAGCGTCGCGATGATTTCGGCGGAGCTGGTCATGGCTTCGACGATATCACCGGACTCTAGAAATTGTCCTTGCGCTTGCGGATTTCGGCAAAGACCTCGGCGTCCGAAGCTTTCTCCAGTCCAAGATGCTTGCGGATAGAAGGATCGTGCCAGCGCAGGAAGGGATTGGTCGACAGCTCCTCGCCGATCGTCGTCGGCAGCGTGGGCTTGTCGGCGGCGCGCAACGCCTCGATCTTGGCAGCGCGTTCTCTCAGCGCCGAGTTGGTCGGATCGACGGTCAGCGCGAAACGGGCGTTGGAGAGCGTGTATTCGTGGCCGCAATAGATGACCGTTTCAGCCGGAAGTGCCGCCAGCTTCTTCAGCGAATCGTACATGACCGGCGGCTTGCATTCGAACAGCCGTCCGCACCCCAGCGCAAACAGCGTGTCGGCGGTGAACGCCACTTTCGATCCAGGCAAATAGTAGGAGACGTGGCCGGCAGTGTGGCCGGGCGTGGCGATCACCTCGATCTTTTCATCGCCAAGATGGAGAACCGAGCCGTCTTCGACCGTTTCGTCGATGCCGGGGATCTTGGCCTTTTCCGCTTCCGGGCCGACGATGCGCAGCTTGAAGCGCTCCTTCAGCGCCAAATTGGCCTCGACATGGTCGACATGATGATGCGTGGTCAGGATCATTGTCGGCGTCCAGCCGGTACGTTTGAGCGCGGCCAGGATGGGCGCTTCCTCGGGCGCATCGATGATCGCGGTTTGGCCGCTTTTGGGGTCGTGCACCAGAACGCCGAAATTGTCGCTGCGGCACATGAACTGTTCGATTTCGACCGCCATCGCATCTCTCCATTGTCGCCGCAGACATAGGGCGCTAGCGCGCCGCTGTCATCCCGGTTATCGAGGCATTTATTGAAACCCGACGATATCACGGCTACATCCCTGCCATGCATTCCGACATCGTCGATCTTCGCTCCTTCTATTCGACAACACTCGGCCAGTTCGCCGAGCGTTCGATCACCATGGCGTTGTCGTCGATATGGGCAACCGTGCCCAACGAGCGGCTGGTCGGTCTCGGCTACACCTTGCCTTGGCTGGAGCGCTTCGGCACCGATGCCGAGCGGGTCTTCGCCTTCATGCCGGCAACGCAGGGCGCCGTAGTCTGGCCGGCGACGGGGCCGACGGCGACGGCGCTGGTCTTCGACGAGGAACTGCCGCTGGTCGATTCCTGCATCGACCGCATGCTGCTCGTCCATTCGCTCGAACATGTCGAGAACCCGCGTGAGACGCTGAACGAGATCTGGCGTGTGCTGTCGCCGGCGGGCCGGGTGGTCATCGTCGTCCCGAACCGGCGCGGCGTCTGGGCGCGCTTCGAGCACACGCCGTTCGGCAATGGCCGGCCTTTTTCGCGTGGACAGCTCACCGAATTGCTGCGCGAGGCGAATTTCACGCCCGCGTCCTGGTCCGATGCGTTGTTCTTCCCGCCATCGCGGCGGCGCTTCATGATGCAGTTCCACAATGTGCTTGAACGCGCCGGCCGGCGGCTGTGGCCGATCTTTTCCGGGGTCATCGTCGTCGAGGCGCAGAAGCGGCTCTATCAAGGCGTGCCGGTCGCCCAGCGCGCCTCGCGCCGCGTCTTCGTGCCCGTGCTGTCGCCGCATGGCGCCACCCGGCTTGGCCGTCGCAACGAGGTCGGGGATACCAAGTCATCGGTTGCGCGGGTGACGGCTTCGTGATCGGGGCAAGAGTGCCTGGCGTCGGTTCCCTGCCTATCTGTCGCAAGTGGAGTGACAGCGCACCTGGCAGTCCATTTGGACGACGGATGCCTGCAAGTCTCTCCAACCGGTTTCGGCACTGAACGCAAGGACCTCGGACATGGCTGATCAACCGGACTATGCCGCCATCGTCCAGCCGGTTGTGGTGGCGGTCGAAGCCAGCAGCCTGAGCGATCAGGTGGCGTCGATCAGGAGGGCGCTGGCGGGATCGCCGGTTCGCAAATGGTTGCTCTGGACAGCGGTCGGCATGATGGCCGTGATCATCGCAACGTCGATCGGCCAGGTTCTGCTCAACCGCTGGAATCAGCCTTTCTACGACGCGCTCGCGCGGCGCGACATGGCGGCCTTCCTGCACCAGCTTCTCGTCTTTGCGGCAATAGCCGGTGGACTTCTGGTGCTCAATATCGGCCAGACCTGGCTCAACCAGATGATCCGGCTGAAGCTGCGCGAGGCGCTGACGCTGGATCTGATCGACCAGTGGACGCGGCCCGCGCGCGCCTTCCGGCTGGCCAATGCCGGTGCCATCGGCGTCAATCCCGACCAGCGCATGCAGCAGGATGCGGCGCACCTCTCGGACCTGTCGACCGACCTCGGTGTCGGGCTGCTGCAGTCATGCATCCTGCTCGTGTCCTTCGTCGGCGTGCTGTGGGAGCTGTCCTCAGGCTTCGTGTTCCACATCGGCGGAACCGCACTGGCCATACCGGGCTACATGGTCTGGGCCGCCATTCTTTATGCCGGCACCGCCTCCTGGCTGAGCTGGCTGGTTGGACGCCCGCTCATCAGCCTGAACAGCGACCGCTACACACGTGAAGCCGAGCTGCGCTCCTCGATGGTGCGCGTCAACGAAAATGTCGATGCCATTGCGTTGTACCATGGCGAGCCCGATGCCAGGCGGCGGCTCGAACTCGATCTCGGCACGGTGCTAGGCGCCATGCGGCGCATCTACAGCGCACAGATCAATCTAGCCTGGGTGACCGACTCTTATGGCTGGATCACCGTCGTCGCGCCAATCCTGGTCGCCTCGCCGGTGTACTTCGCAGGTGATATCAGTTTTGGCGGATTGATGATGGCGGTCGGGGCCTTCAACCAGGTCCATTCGTCGCTGCGCTGGTTCATCAACAACATCGGCAGCATCGCCGATTGGCGCGCCACGCTGATGCGCGTCGCCGATTTCCGCATCGCTCTCGACGAAATCGATGTGCTCCACGACACGGAAAGGCGCATCGAGTTCGGCGACAACGCCAATGGCAACCTGACTTTCGAGAAGCTCGAAGTGGCCTCGCCGGAGGGCTGCACGAGGCTCGCGGACCAGCATGTCGAAATCCGTCCCGGCGAGCGCGTCATGGTCATCGGCGAGGCGGGCGCCGGCAAGACGCTGTTCTTTCGTGCCATTGCCGGCCTGTGGCCATGGGGAAGCGGGCGGATCGGCCTGCCGGCGGCAGAAACCCTCATATTCGTGCCGCGCGTCCCTTATTTCCCGACCGGCACGTTGCGCGAGGTGCTTGATCACCCGAACGGACCCGCGCCGGCGAGTGACGCCGACATTTCGAAGGTGCTTGCAGAGGTCGGTCTTGAACGGCTGTCGTCGTCGCTCGACCGCGCCGGGCGATGGGACCACGAGCTGGGCGATGACGAACAGCGCTCGCTGGCCTTCGCCAGACTCGTCTTGCGGCAGCCGAAATGGGTGATCATCGATGAAGCACTGGATGCATTTGACGGCCCGTCGCTACGGCGAGTGCTGGCCATGCTCGAGAAGCGTTTGCCTGGGACTGCGATCCTCAACATAGGGCGCGGCCTGCACAACAATCAGTTCTTTCCGCGCGCGTTGACGATCGTCAAGGATACCGGCGCTCCCGCTCTGAAGCCCGCCCGCGTCAGGGCCGGCGCCATCGAACCGCCGCCAGTCGCTGCCCGCCGCAAGGCATAGACCGATGTTCATGTTCAGAGCGGTTCATCGTTTCACGGAAACGCCGATCCGCTCCAATCGTTTGTTTTGACGCAAATCCCAGGGGGAAGGCGCTATGCGCTTTTCCTGGGAAGGCCGTCCGATGCTTTTCCCAGAATTCCTCCGCGCAAAGCTTTATTCTGCCGTGATCGCGCCGCAAGCTTGTCCAGAGGAACAACCCTGGCGACGGCCATGCTTGATGCTTTGCGCCTGCTTGCCTGTCTTGCCTGCGCCCAGGCCGCCGCCTCGCCGCCGGATGCGCCGGCCGTCGACGTCGAGTTGGTGCTTGCAGTCGACATATCGCTGTCGATGGACGAAAAGGAGTTCGCCCTGCAGCGCGCCGGTTATGTCGAGGCGTTGCGACATCCTGACTTTATCAAGGCTGTTCGCGCCGGCGCCACCGGCCGGATCGCGCTCACCTATTTCGAATGGGCCGGCACGGTGCGTGACGACGCGGTCATCGGCTGGCAGATCATCGACAGCGCGGAGAGCGCCAACCTCTTTGCCGACAAGGTTGCGGCCCGCCCGTTCCGCAGCTTCCGCGGCACCTCGATTTCCGGTGCGCTGGCCTTCGGCACCGAGCTTTTCGATCACACTTCTTTCAAGGGCGAACGGAGCGTCATCGATATTTCCGGTGACGGTCCGAACAATATCGGGCCGCCGGTCACCGCCACGCGCGATGCGGCGACCGCAAAGGGCATCGTCGTCAATGGATTGCCAATCCTGATCAGTCCATCACCCACCTTCAGTCATCTCGACCAGTATTACGCGCAGTGCGTGAGCGGCGGGCCCGGTTCCTTTGTGCTGCCGATTTATGCGGCCGCCGAATTTTCGACGGCCATCCGGCGCAAGCTGATCCTCGAAGTAAGCGGCAATCAGGACGAGGCGAGAATCATGCCCGTCGACGTGGCGACGCCGATAGACTGTCTGCAGGGCGAACGGGATAGGCGGTTCTTGTCCGATCCGTATTTTCCGGAACTCGACCGGTGAGCCTTACTGGAACTTGTCGTGCATGTCGTAGTCTAGAACCGGTGGACACTTTTAGGCGACATGCAATTAGGCCGGTCGGGCGCCAAACTTGTCGCGGAACTCGTTGTAGAGATCGCGGCGCCAGCGCCGGCCGTGAATATAGCCGTGCATCAGTTCCGGCAGCGTGTAGCCGAGCGATTTCGACGAGCGATTGGCCATGTAGCCCTCAAATGCTTGAGGTATCCGGCCCCTGAGAATATCGGCGATAATCTGCCGCGAGATCATGTATGGCGGAATATGCGGGTAGGCGTCGGCAATATGCGGATGTTTGCCCATCAGGTTCGCATAGGCTTCGACATAGCCGTCACGGCGGCCTGAAATGGAGTTTTCCGAGTTGTATTTCGTCCAGTCGATGTCTTCGGACAACCGAGCGCCATGACGGCGCGCTAGCCGCAGCAGCAATTCCCGGTCCTGCATCCGGGTGATGTCGCTGTCATAACCGCCAATGCCCAGCAAGGCCTCGCGGCGAGCGGTTATCGCGGAGCCGGCGATGAAGATCGTCTGTGCGACCAGCGTCCGTTCCAGCATCGTCGGGCTCACGAACGCATCGCGATTGACGCAATTGGTGGCGCGATTGCCCTTCAGGGACACAAAAGAGCTGATCAATACCTGAAGTGCGGAATTGTCGTCGAAGCGGGCCAGGGTTCGTTCAAGCCGGTGCGGCAGGTAAACGTCGTCCGAATCGAGGAATGTCACCACGGGCGCCCGGGCCCGCTCGATGCCGGCATTCCTGGCGGCATTGGCGCCTCGCCATTTCGCACCGACATAAATCAGCCGCGGGTCTTGAATGCGGGCAAGTGCCGCCTCGGTTCCGTCGGTCGAGCCATCGTCAACGACAATATGCTCGAGCCTTGGCATGCTTTGGGAAAGCACGCTTTCCACGGCGCGCAACACCGTTTCGCGCCGGTTGTGGGTCGGCGTGATGACGGTAACGAGAGGTGTTGGATCCATGATCCCGGCCATGTCGTGTCAGCTGTTTCCTGCGCAGAGCTGCGCGTCTATCCAGGACTTTTCAATTCTTGGAACGGTCGAATGGATCGAACTTCCTTTCCGCGACATCCCGTAGTGGATCCGACGCTACAAAAAGCAGCTGCCCGTGTCATCCACTTTACCGATACTCGAGCCGCGCAAGCCAACGAATTCCGGTTATTAGCGCTCCATTTGCAACAGCATCGTCGAACAGAGCATATGCGAATCACCACGGAAGCGGCCTGCCGCAGCGGACAGCATATATTCCATTACCTCGAACGTAATCGTTTTATGCTCGGCGTTCGGTCAGATTGCCCTTGCGAGGCCGGCAACTCGGCTTCGTTGACAAGGGAGTACAGTCATGACCGCCTACGCCGTTGCCCATATGCGCCAGGCCACGATGGGCCCGCAGATCGTCGAATATCTGCAGAAGATCGATGCCACGCTGGAACCTTTCGGCGGTCATTTTCTGGTTCATGGCGGCGATCTGGAAGTGATCGAGAACGACTGGCCTGGCCACCTGATCATCATCGAATTTCCCGACAGGCAGCATGTGCATGGCTGGTACAACTCGCCCGCCTACCGGGCAATACTCGCACTACGCACGGATAATTCGGAGGCCGATGTGGTGCTCGCCGACGGGGTCGAGCATCCGCATAAGGCGACGGATGTTCTGGAATAGTTGACTGGTCCCAAATCAATGCAACGTTGGGGGCACGGCTCAAGATGCGATAAATCGGCTAACTGTGCCCGATATAGTCGGGCACGATCTCGATTTCGTCGCGAACTATGCCGGCAGCGAAGCTAAACTGGCCCCAGAATGCCAAGCTATAAAAGACCTGACCGACAATCAGGGAGAACGGAATTTGCCAAAGCGGCATCCCTGTCTCCCGAGCATGGCCCACAATGCGTCGTGTTGTGCGCCACGACATGGTGAACCAACGGCTGAAAGACTTGGCTACCCGTCGCATGCGACTAGGCGAATTGAGGGCCACGAACTTTCGGTCGGCGTCGCGGCCTGTAACCAGGGCCCGCCAGTAAAAGAAACGCCAGCCCCGCGGTGAGTAGTGGTAGACGCGTGCGTTGACATTATGAATTTTGTGGCCTTCACGCAGCAGTTGGCGCATCAGCAACGTGCAGGAAACCTTGAAGCCATTATGGTTCGGGAAAGGATGACTGACGATCCATTCACGCCGAAACCCTACGTTGTTTGCGTTCATCGCCCGCTTCGACGCGAACCGACTGTCTCCATGGGCCATCGGAAAAAACCAGATCAAGGCAAACGTTCTTGAAAAAAAATCATCGTGCGAAAGATATGTGTATCCATTTACACAAATAATTTTGGGGTCTTTGAATGGCTCGAGCAAACCCGTCAGCCAGCCTGGTTCCGGCACGACGTCGGAATCGATCAAGATGACGATATTTCCGTCAGCTGCCAGCATGCCCTTGTTCTTCAGGTCGTAGTATCGGCCTCCGGGGAAAGCTGTGAAGACCAGGTTGGAGACTTGACCCAACTGCGGTGCTTCAGCCGCGATTTTATGATGCAGCGCATCTGTTTCCGACTCTGCCGCGCCGTGAGAGATAACAACCGTCGGTCGCGCCAGGCCGCTCGCGGAAACTGCGGCGATTTCCCGCGCCAAAGCCTTCAGTCCAACGCCGATCTCGTCCCAGTCAATGGACTTGGCGTTTTCCATTTCCATGACGAGCGAGTATGTTGCGCGTTCTTCAACCATCCCGGCCCCAAATATCTATCGATAACCAGGGGGAATATAGTCGCCTCGTCGCGATGTAAAGGCAATCCGTGCTGATCAACCGGCAGCGTTTTCGCCATTGTCCGGCACAATCTGCGTATTGTCTTTGCGGTAAAATTGGGACTTCACGCCGCTTCTTAAAGAAGCCCCCGAATTCGATGACTGATGGTCTGGAATTTTGAGAGGGCAGAGTACTGCGACAGAAAGCGCTCCCTCCATTCCATATTGATTGTGTCTCTTTGAACCTCAAGGCTGGAATTGAGGGCCGACGCAGGTCCAAAAGTGATGTGGGTGCCGGCCAGATGCGCAATTTTCTCAAGGCAGGTCTGTGGGTTTGCCAAGACTTCCTCATACGTCAATGGCAGGAAGGGCAGTCCGTTCTTTGCAAGCCAGACATCCCACGCGAGATTTTCCAGTCCGATTTTCTTAAGCGATTCTGCGATGGCTGGGCCGTCGTAGCGTGGTGAATTCTGGCCTTTCTCGGTAGAGCGGAATCGTCCCGTTTGACGGGCGCGTGTCCAAGAGATCGCCTGGCCAAGAAGATCGCGGCGGGTCAAGCGGACGTAGCGCAGCGCTGGAAGGCTGGCCGGGAGGTCCACAGTCTTGGACACTTGCGAAAACTGGCTTGCAAATATTTTGACTGCGTAAATCCCCGAGGGGGTGCGTCCGTCCTTCAGTGCCCGTAAAACCTGAGCACGGGGATCTCGCGGATAATTGGGCAGTTCCAGAACGCGGCGGCCGCCGAACCACTCGAGAGGTTTGCCAAGTCCCGCACCTGCCATCAACTCGGCGAGATAGTTGCTGCCGCTCCGAGGTGACGTGCAGATCAGAATCCCGGCCTTTATCCCAGCCAGAACGTCCGGTGGAGTTTCAACGGGCAGAGGGCCTCTTCGAAAAAGATGCATGGCTAACACAGTTACCGCTTCAGCAAGAACACCGCCTGCTGGCCGAAGAAATTCCAGAACCACCACGGCATCGACAGACCTATCTTCTGGCCGTTGGCGTCGAGTGCCGTCGCCTTTTCCACTGTCGCACCGAGTTCGTCGCACAGATTGACGAAGTCGCGGATGGTGCAGAAATGGATATTGGGCGTGTCGTACCAGGAATAGGGCAGGTCCTTTGTCACCGGCATGCGACCCTGGATGAACAGCGACAGGCGCACCCGCCAATGGCCGAAATTGGGAAAGGATACGATGGCGCGGTTGCCGATCCTGAGCAGTTCGTCGAGCACCAGCTTCGGGTTGCGGGTGGCCTGCAGCGTCTGCGACAGGACGACGAAGTCAAAGCCCTTGTCGGGATAGAATTCGAGATCCTTGTCGGCATCGCCCTGGATGACCGAGAGGCCGCGCGCCACGCATTCGTTGACGCCGCGCTGCGACAGCTCCAACCCACGGCCGTCGACCTGCTTGGTGTCCTGCAGCAATTCGAGCAGCGAGCCGTCGCCCGAACCGACATCGAGCACGCGGGACTGCGGCGGGATGAGATTGGCGACGACCTCGAGGTCGACGCGCTGGTCGCGATTGACACTCATGATGCCGCCTCCTGCGTGGAGCATGATCCTGGACAGACCAGTCCGCAACTTTCCAGGGTCATGCGCTGAGCCCTCTCGCCCGGGCCGCCGAGCCGATGAAGCCGTTGATGGCGGCAAACAGTTCCGGCTCGTCCAGCAGGAAGGCATCGTGGCCGCGATCGGTCTCTATCTCGACGAAGGACACCGAGGCGCCGGCGGCGTTCAGCGCATGCACGATCGAGCGGCTCTCCTCGGTCGGAAACAGCCAGTCCGACGTGAAGGACACCAGGCAGAAGCGGGTTTTGGTACCGGCAAAAGCGTCGGCCAACCGGCCGCCATGGTCGGCTGCGAGGTCGAAATAGTCCATCGACCGGGTCATGTAGAGGTAGGAATTGGCGTCGAAGCGATCGACGAAGGTCATGCCCTGGTGGCGCAGATAGCTCTCGATCTGAAAGTCGGCGTCGAAGCCGAAGGTCAGCGCTTCGCGATCCTGCAGATTGCGGCCGAATTTCCGGTGCAGCGCGGCCTCCGACAGATAGGTGATGTGGGCGGCCATGCGCGCCACCGCCAAGCCTTTTTCCGGGCGTTTGCCGTGCTCGAAATATTTGCCGCCATGCCAGTCCGGATCGGCCATGACAGCTTGCCGGCCGACCTCGTGGAATGCGATGTTCTGCGAAGAATGGCGCGCGCCTGTGGCGATCGGCAGCGCCGAGAAGACGCGCTCCGGATAGCTCGACGCCCATTCCAGCACCTGCATGCCACCCATCGAGCCGCCGAGCACGCAGAACAGCTTTTCGATGCCGAAATGGTCGATCAGCATCTGCTGCGCGCGCACCATGTCACGGATGGTGATGATCGGCAGGTCGAGCCCATAGGGCTTGCCGGTGGCGGGATTGGTCGAGGCCGGGCCTGTGGAACCAAGACAACCACCGATGACGTTCGAGCAGATGACGAAGAAGCGGCTGGTGTCGATGATCTTGCCGGGGCCGATCAGCACTTCCCACCAACCCGGCTTGCCGGTCACCGGATTGGTGCTGGCGACGTGCTGGTCGCCGGTCAGGGCATGGCAGACGAGGATCGCGTTGGAGCGGGCGTCGTTCAGCGTGCCATAGGTCTGGTAGGCGATCTGGAACGGCGACAGCAGCGTGCCGGCGTCGAGCTTGAGCGGCTTGTCAGGCCCAAAACGCAAAACCGGGCTCGACGGCTGGTCGGCCTCGTTGTTGGTTTTGCGAGCACGCAGAGCGGCCATTGCATCCATCTCACACCTTGATCCCTGCACCGTGCTTTTCGAAAATCGACGCCGATGCGGTGTCCGGCCGGCGCGGGCAATAAAAAACCGGCATTGCAGTCGCAAAGCCGGTTACAGGATGCAAACGGCCCTTTAGCAAGTTGTTTAACGTGGCTGCAAGCCGACCGGCCAAATCACCACGGTAGTTCGTACCCCTTCTAGGGCTGCGGCAGGCCGGCGTCAACGGCCAGCCATTGTCCGGAGGCGGTCACCTCTCGACATTGCGGGCCACGGCTTGTATTTCCGCTGCGGCTTCCCTGAGGAAGCGTTCTCGACGGATTTTGCGACATGAGCCAGACACCGGACAAGGCACGTCCAATCCCGCGCGCGGGCATCATGGACATCGACGCCTATGTGCCGGGCAAGAGCACGGCGCCTACCGGCGTCGCCAAGGTCTACAAGCTTTCGTCGAACGAGAACCCGCTCGGTCCCTCGCCAAAAGCGATCGAAGCCGCGCGCGAGATTGCCGGAAAGCTCGACGTCTATCCCGACGGCACCGCCAGGCGGCTGCGCGAAGCGATCGCCGAAGTGCACGGTCTCAACCCGGCCAACATCATCTGCTCGAACGGTTCCGACGAGATCCTCGGCCTGCTGGCGCAGACTTATCTGTCGCCCGGCGACGAGGCTGTCATCACCGAACACGCCTTCATGGTCTACAAGATCTACATCCAGTCGGCGGGTGCCGTTCCGGTGACGATCAAGGAAAAAGAGGAGCGCGCCGACATCGACGCCATCCTGGCCGCCATCACGCCACGCACCAAAATCGTGTTCCTTGCCAATCCCAACAACCCGACCGGCACCTATGTGCCGTTCCAGGAGGTGCGCCGGCTGCATTCCGGTTTGCCAAGGCACGTGCTTCTGGTGCTCGACGCGGCCTATGCAGAATATGTCCGCCGCAACGATTACGAAGCCGGCATCGAGCTGGTCGGCAGCGCCGAGAATGTGGTGATGACCCGTACTTTCTCGAAGATCGGCCTTGGTGGGGCGCGGATCGGCTGGACGTACGCGCCGATGCACATCGTCGACGCGATCAACCGCGTGCGTGGCCCCTTCAACGTCAATGCAACGGCGATCGAGGCCGGCATCGCGGCGATCCGCGACCGCGCCCATGTCGAGCGCAGCGTCGCGCACAACGAGACCTGGCTGGCATGGTTGAGCGAGGAGTTCACCAAGCTTGGGCTGCGGGTGACGCCGAGCGTCGGCAATTTCGTCCTTGTGCATTTTCCCGAGGACAACAAGCATTCCGCAGCTGCGGCGGACGAGTATCTAACCGCGCGCGGCTATATATTGCGGCGGGTTTCCGGCTACGGCTTTCCCAACGCGCTGCGCATGACCGTCGGCACCGAAGAGGCCAATCGCGGCGTTGTCGCCGCACTCACGACATTCCTGAAAAGCTAGAACACCATGACATCACCGATGTTTGAAAAGATCGCGCTGGTCGGCATCGGCCTGATCGGCTCGTCGCTGGCCCGCGTCATCCGCCGCGAGGGGCTGGCTGGCCGCGTAGCCATCTCGACCCGCAGTGCCGCGACGCTGGCGCGAGCGAAAGAACTTGGGCTGGGTGATTCCTACACCACCGATGCGAGCGAAGCGGTCAGGGATGCCGATCTGGTCATCGTCTCGGTGCCGGTCGGCTCGTCCGGCGCGATCGCCGAGGAAATTGCGTCTTCATTGAAGTCGGGCGCGATCCTCACCGATGTCGGCTCGACCAAGGCATCTGTCATCGCGCAGATGCAGCCTTATGTGCCAGCCGGCGTCCACTTTATTCCCGGTCATCCGCTGGCGGGCACAGAGAAATCCGGCCCCGATGCCGGGTTTGCCGACCTATTCGACAATCGCTGGTGTATCTTCACGCCGCTGCCCGATACTGACCCGGACGCGCTGGAACGGCTGTCGGAATTCTGGCGCCGCTGCGGCGCCAACATCGACACGATGGATCCTCAGCATCACGACATGACGCTGGCCATCGTCTCGCATTTGCCGCACATCATCGCCTACAATATCGTTGGCACCGCCGATGATCTGCAGTCGGTAACCAAGTCCGAGGTGATCAAGTATTCAGCTTCGGGCTTCCGCGACTTCACCCGCCTTGCCGCTTCCGACCCGACCATGTGGCGGGACGTGTGCCTGCACAACAAGGATGCAATCCTCGAAATGCTGGCGCGGTTCTCGGAAGACCTGGCGTCGTTGCAACGCGCGATTCGCTGGGGTGACGGCGAAAAACTCTTCGACCTGTTCACCCGCACCCGGGCCGTGCGCCGCTCGATCATCGAGGCCGGCCAGGACATCGACGTGCCCGATTTTGGCCGCCAGGCGGTCGAACACCCGGCCAAGACTTAAATTTGTTTCAGGCCGGCCAGCTCGCCGCAACCATCGCCAGCGTCTCGGCTCTATTCGGTGCCCCAAGCCTGCCGCCGAAGCGCAGGCATTTGAGCGCGGCGGCCGCACTGGCAAAGCGCAAAGCATGCTCGACGGGCATGGCTTCCGCCAGGCCGACGGCGAAGGCGCCGTGAAAGACGTCGCCGGCGGCCAATGTGTCGACCGCTTTGATTCTCGGCGCCGCGACATGACGCACACAGCCTGCGGAACGGTCGTGCCACCAACTCCCCGCCGCGCCGCCAGTCACCGCGACAAAGGCGTCGGTGTGGCTGGCGAGATCGGCGCAAGCCGTTTCCGGGTCGAGCGCCTGGCCGCAGACAATGCGCGCCGCCGGCTCCGAAGCGACGATATGCGTGGCGAGCGGCAACAGCTGTTCCAGGACCTCCAGCGGCGCGGTGTCGGCATCGAGGATCGCCGGCCGGCCGACGGCGCGCGCTGCGTTGAGGGCAAGTGCTGCCGCGCCCGGCCAGCGGACATCGACCAAAACGGCGTCGAATGCCATGAGGTCGGCGACCGGCAAGGCTTCGGGATCGGCTTGGGCACGCCCGTCATAGAACGGCACGATGATGCGCTCACCATGCGCATCGACCAGGATCGAGGCCAGCGCCGAGCGAGCGCCCCCGACGCGGCGGACATAGGCGCAATCGACACCTTCGGCTTCGATCGCGGCAACGAGATGGTCGCCGACGGGATCGTCACCCGCACTAGCCCACAGCGACACCTCGGCGCCCAAGCGGTGCGCGGCGCAGGCAGCACTGGTGGCCATGCCCGAGGCGATCTGGACGCCGTCGGAGGCGATGAACTTGCCTTGATGCAGCGGCAGTGTCTCGACACGCAGGATGGTGTCCAGCGTCAGCGCGCCGACGCTAAGAAGTTTTGCCGGTCTGTTCATACAGGGACGCTTAATCGAGTGGCTTGATCTTGCCCAGCGGGATGAAGCCGAGCGAGGCCTTGCCCTTGACCACCGTCAGCAGCATCGATGGCTCGTTGCCGAGCACCGTCAGGGCAGAAAAGCCCTGCTCGATCTGGCTTTTCTGCTCGGGTATGGCGGCGCCGAGGATGGCGGCCACCGCCTTCGGGTCCTTCAGCCTGATCATCAGATCGGCGTTGACCAGGCCCTCGGCATCGACCGAAAGCGGTCCTGAAACGGTGATGCGCGCCGTGCCCGACGACAGGTCGAGGTTGCGGATTTCGATCGCCTGGCCGCGCAGGCTTTTCACCTGCGTGCCGATCAGTGCAATGCCGTTCTTCAGCGTCGCGTCGCCGCTGGCATCGAGCGCCGGCAGCACGCGCCCGCCGATCGCGCCGGGATCGATCTCGAGATCGCCGAAACTGCCGAGATAGTCGATGTCCGCCCCATTCGGCTGCAGTTGGCCAGCCGCCTTGCCGGCGCTGAACAATTGCACCGGATCGGTATCGTCGGCCGGATCGGTCTGCCCGGACAGGCCCTCCGCCTCCAGAGCAATCCGCTGCGGTAGTGGCCACCACAATTTGACGTTGGCCTGCAGGTTGTCCCAGTCGATCCACAGCGGCGCCATGCCTGGCACGGAAGTCCTGAGCGGGCCGCGCAGATTGGCAACCGGTGACAGAGGCTGGATGATCTGGGCGGCTGCGTTGAAACTGCCGGCCGAAGCGGCGACGTTGCTGGCATCGTCCTCGTAAGCCAAATTGTCGCAGGAGACCGTAAAGCTCAGGGGATAGCCGCTGACCTGGAGGTTGGCACAGCCGGCTTCGACGCCAGTTTTGTTCAGCGTGGCAACCGCCTTGTCGGCCTCGCTCCTCACCCGGTCAGCCAGATAGAACCAGCCGCCGCTGTAGATGGCAAACAGCACCACGACGAAGGCGGCAAGCCAGATCAGGCGGCGAAGGTTACTCGGCTGGCGTTCGTCACTTGACGTCATGCTTTGGCTCTCGTTAACGCATGGGTGTTGCGGACGGACAGTCGATCCCGCCGACAATAGGTAGACAGAGACGAATAGGTAGACGGGACAGGCTAAAAGAACTCCGGTCCCGGTACGGTGTTGGCATTCTTTGCAATCAGGCGCGGCGATATGGGCGATTTTTGGGTGTTTGGCTATGGTTCGTTGATCTGGCGGCCGGGTTTCGCCCATGTCGAGACACAGCGCGCGCGCCTGCATGGGTATCGCCGGTCGCTCTGCGTCTATTCCTTCGTGCATCGCGGCACGCGTGAACGGCCGGGGCTGGTGCTCGGCCTCGACCGTGGCGGCTCCTGCGTCGGCCTGGCGTTCCGTGTTCCCGGCGACTTGCGCGACGAGGTCATCACCTATCTGCGCGACCGCGAGCTGGTCACCAATGTCTATCTCGAGCGCTTGCTCAAGATTCGTCTCGACGGGGGCCGGACTGTCGAGGCGGTGGCCTATATCGTCGACCGCCAGCACGTGCAGTATGCCGGCGCGCTCGACGCGGCGGAGGCGGCGGCCATGGTGCGTGGCGCGGTCGGCCAGTCCGGCGTCAACGAGGATTATGTGCTCAGCACACTGGAGCATCTCGAGGCGCTAGGCATTCGCGACCATTGGCTGGAGGAAGTCGCCAGGCGGGTCGCGCCTTTGTGAAGCTGGCTCTGCTGAAAAAGGCGGCCAGGCCTTTGACCTCGATCGGCCAAGACCTAGCTTAGGCTCCGAACCTCAGCCCGCGGGCAGCATTCGCCCGCCCAATCATTCCGGAGATACGCCTTGCAGAAACGCCGTCTCGGTCGTACCGATCTTTCCATCGCACCGCTGGTTCTGGGCGGCAATGTCTTCGGCTGGACCGCCGACGAGAAAACCTCGTTCGACCTGCTCGACCGCTTCATCGGCGCCGGCCTCAACGCCGTCGATACGGCGGATGCTTATTCGCGCTGGGTGCCCGGCCACAAGGGCGGAGAGTCGGAAACCATTATCGGCAAGTGGATGAAGGACCGCGGCAATCGTGACAAGGTCATCGTGGTCACCAAGGTCGGTTCGGATATGGGACAGGGCCATAAGGACCTGTCCGCCGCATACATCGAAAAGGCCGTCGACGCATCGCTGAAGCGGCTGCAGACCGACACCATCGATCTCTATCTGTCGCACTGGCCGGATCCGACGACGCCCTACGAGGAAACCCTTGGCGCCTATGAGAAGCTGCTCGCCAAGGGCAAGATCCGCTATGCCGGCTGCTCGAACCTCGACGCCGCCCAGTTGCGCGCCGCACTCGATGTGGCGAGCCTGCGCGGCCTGCCGCGTTACGAAGTGCTGCAGCCGGAATACAATCTCTACGACCGCTCGTCCTTCGACGGCCCACTGCGTGATCTCTGCGTGGCCGAGGACATCGGCGTCATCACCTATTTCAGCCTTGCCAAGGGTTTTCTCAGCGGCAAATACCGCAGCGAGGCCGATCTTGGTCAGAGCCCGCGTGGCGGCGGTGTGAAGGACTATCTCAACGCGCGCGGATATCGCATCCTTGCGGCACTGGATGCGGTCTCGGCCAGGCATTCGGCCAAGCAAGCGGAAGTCGCGCTTGCCTGGGTGATCGCGCGGCCCGGTGTGACCGCGCCGATCGCCAGCGCCACCAAGCCCGACCAGATGGACAGCTTGATCAAGGCGGCGTCGCTGAAATTGAGCGCCGACGATATGGCCGAACTCGACAAGGCGAGCGGCTGAAGCTTTCGGCGACCGCTCCTCGCACGAACGTCCAAGACGACCCTGTTGTCTTGCCATAGCCTTCTTTGCACGGGGGCAAGGCAGAGGTGCAGATGACGGAGCCGCTTCTTTCGCAGCTGGACCTTTGGCGTCAGCTGGTCGCGCTGGTGCTTGCCGCCACGATCGTCATGGGCAGCCCAGGGCCGGCAACGATAAGCGTCACCGCCGTCGGGGCCGCCTTCGGCCTGCGCCACTCGCTGCGCTATGCCTGGGGGATCATCCTGGGCACGATCGCCGTGCTTTTGGTTGTCGCGGCCGGGGTCATGTCGGTGCTCACGTCGATGCCGGAGGTGGCGCCGTTGCTGGCTGTCGGGTCGTCGGCCTACATTCTCTATCTAGCCTTCAAGATTGCCACGGCACCCCCCTTGGCGGCACGCGCCGCCGAGGCTTCGCGTCCAACATGGCTGGCTGGGTTCCTTCTCGCGGTCGCCAATCCAAAGGCCTATGTGGCGATCGCCGCCGTGTTCGCCTGGGCTTCGTCGAAACAGGGCGTCGCTGAGCTCGGTCCATGGCTGAGGCTGACGGTTCTCGCCCTGATGATCGTCGCCATCCATGCCGTGTGGCTCGTCGCGGGAGCAGCGTTCGCGCGCTTCCTGCGCCAGCCGGCGGCATCGCGGATTATCAATCTGGTCTTTGCCGCGACGCTGGTGTTGACCACTGCGCTGGCCGTATTCGGCTGAGAACTGCAGGCCGGAGACTTCGGCTCAGGCTTTGGTTTTTGCGGCGTGATCCAGCTCTTGCAGCCTTTTCACCGCTGTCGGTGGCAAGGCAGGTGGGTTCGGGCCGCGCGCCGCCTCGATCAGGAACTGGTCGCAGGCGGCCTCGGTCTCCCCGATCAGCCGGGCCATGAATTCGTCCTTGCTCAGTCCCGGTGGAATCGGTGGCAGGAAGCGTGCCCTGATCGTGCCGGGGTAGCGCAGGAATTTCCGGCGCGGCCAATAAAGGCCGGCGACATGGGCAACCGGCACCACCGGAACACCAAGCTGCGCGTAGATTTCGACGATGCCGTATTTGTAGGCCGGCTCGTCGCCCGGCGCCCGGCGCGTGCCCTCGGGATAGATAATGAGCTGGCGGGGGTTGCGCGCCATCTCCTCCTTGGTCGCGGCGACCACGGCCTTTAGCGCCTTCGAGCGGCTGCCGCGGTTAACCGGGATCATGCGCATCTTCATGATGTACCAGCCGAAGAACGGGATCCAGGTCAGCTCTCGTTTCAAGATGTAGAGCGGGTCCTGGAGGAAGGGAAAGAAGGCGATCGTGTCCCAGAACGACTGGTGCTTGGGTGCCAGGATGAACGAGCCTGCTGGCAGGTTTTCCTGGCCGGTGATGTCGCTCTTCGTTCCAGCGATCCTGTCGAAGAGCCACATCGAGGTGCGCGACCAGAATTTCGGCACGAACCAGGCGCGGTGACGGGGCGACAGGAAATAATAGGGGGTCCAGAGGATCATCTGGACGATCAGGTTGACGTAGAAGACGAAATTGAACGTCAGTGATCTGGCATAGAGCATGGGGGAGGCCCGGTGAGGAGGTGAGCGTTGGTTACACCAAGCGCGGGGAAAAAGGAAACAAGGCGATGCGGCTCATTCACCACGCCGCCTGCGCCAGGCGTTCCCGCAGGCGAGGAGCGGCGAAGTCGAGGAAGGCGCGCAGTTTCACCGGCAGCCGACCCTGGCCGGCGTGTACGAGATTTACCGGCCACGGCTGCGGTTCGAAGTCCTGGAGAACCGCTCTGAGGGCTCCTGACCGCACAGCGGCTACGATCTGGTAGGAAAGTACCCGTGTTATCCCGATGCCGGCAATCGCAGCGTCGATCGCGGCCTCAGCGGTGTTGACGCGGAGCCTTGAGCGAACCTGGATTGGAAGGTCGGTCTTCTCCACCGAAAAGGTCCAGGTGGCGAGGGAACTGAGACCCTCAAAGGTAATGCAGCTGTGCGTCTCAATATCTCTGGGGGTTTTCGGCGTGCCGCGTTCAGACAAATAGGCGGGGCTTGCGCAGACAACACGACGGATGGAGCCAAGCCCTGTGGCAACCATGCGCGAGTCCGGCAGCCGGCCAATGCGGATTGCGAGATCGATATGCTCCTCGGCCAAATGGCTTATCGCGTCGCCGAGCGTCAGGCGAATGTCCACTTGCGGGTAGGCGGCGAGAAACGCGGTGACGACTGGCAGCACGTGAAGGCGGCCGAAGACGATCGGCGCGGTGATGATCAATTCGCCCGTCGGGGCGCTGTACTCGCCGCCGGCGACCCGCTCGGCCTCGCCGACCTCGTCGAGAATGCGGCGGCATGCGGCGAGGTAGGCGTCGCCCGCATAGGTCAGCGTCAGCCGCCGCGTCGACCGGTTCAGCAGGCGTGTCTGAAGATGACGCTCTAGGTCGGAGACCTTGCGGCTGACCGTGGCAAGTGGCACGCCCGAACGGCGCGCGGCAGCGGACAAACTGCCAGCCTCGACCGTGGCAACGAAAAGGGACATGGCTTCGAGGCGGTCCATTGTTTATTCCAGAAATTGGAAGGATAGATTGCAATTATGGCATCTACATCTGCAATGTGAAAGGATGCATATAAGACGGGCACCTCAAAAGGAAATCGTCATGCCCCGCATCGTTACCCTGTCATCCATTGCCGCCGCTCCAACAGCCGCGCAACCCATGCTGCACGCTGTCGAGAAGCAGCTCGGTGTCGTGCCGAACCTGTTTAGGATGGTTGCAAACAGCCCGGCCGCGCTGGAAGGCTACCTCGGCATGTCGGGGGCGCTTGCCAGGGGCCGCCTGCCGGCGCCAACGCGCGAACGTATCGCGCTCGCGGTCGCCGAGGTCAATGGTTGCAGCTACTGTCTTTCCGCCCACACCTACCTCGGCAAGAACCTCGCAAGGCTCGACGACGCCGAAATGATTGCCAACCGCCACGGCGGTTCCACCGATCCCAAGGCGGGCGCGGCTGTCCGTTTCGCCGCCAAGGTCGCCCACAGCCGCGGCCATGTCGGCGACGAGGACCTCGCAGCCGTCAGGCTGGCAGGCTATGACGATGGTGAGATCATTGAGATCGTCCAGCACGTCGCCCTGAACGTCTGGACCAACTATATCAATGAGGTTGCCCGGACCGAGATCGATTTTCCGGTTGTTTCTGCCCGCGATGCTGCCTGACTCCGGAAAGGCCAGGCGGTGTCCGCCGGTCTCCGCCACGCACGCCGCAGAGGAATGTCATGTCTGAGAGCCGACCACCGCTTCCACCGTTCACAGCCGAGACCGCCGCACAGAAGGCGCGCACGGCCGAGGACGCCTGGAACTCGCGCGATCCGGCACGGGTCGCGCTCGCCTACACAATGGACAGTCGCTGGCGTAACCGGACCGAATTCCTGCAAGGGCGCGATGCCATCCAGGCGTTCCTGACGCGCAAATGGAGCCGCGAGCTTGACTATAGGCTGATCAAGGAGGTCTGGGCCTTCCACGCCAACCGGATCGCGGTGCGCTTCGCCTATGAGTGGCATGACGACAGCGGTTCATGGTTCCGCAGCTACGGCAACGAGAACTGGGAATTCGACGAACACGGGCTGATGGGCCTGCGCATCGCCAGCATCAACGACCTGCCGATCGGCGAGGCTGACCGCAAATATCACTGGCCGCTCGGTCGGCGGCCGGATGACCACGCAACACTGTCGGAACTCGGGCTTTAGAGCAATTCCAGGAGGCTTTCGATGAACGCGCATGCTTTCACCAGCGACGTCGCCTTCACGCCGACGATCAAGGCGATCCAGGCCCGCAAGGGCTCACGCCAATCCTATGCCCGCGTCGAGCAGCGTGGCGGCTGGCAAGCTGCCATCACCCCCGACCTTGCCGCCTTCATCGAGATGCAGACCAGCGTCTTCCTGGCGACGGCCAATGGCGATGGCCAGCCCTACATCCAGCACCGCGGCGGGCCGGCCGGCTTCCTCAAGGTGCTGGATGAACACACGATCGGCTTTGCGGATTTTGCCGGCAACCGGCAGTTCATCACGCAGGGCAATCTGGCCGACAATCCGCAGGCCTTCCTGTTCCTGGTCGACTATATGCATCGGCAACGCATCAAGCTCTGGGGCACGGCGCGCGTTGTCGAGAACGATGCCGAACTGCTGGCGAAACTGATGCCGCAAGATTACAAGGCACGTCCCGAGCAGGTCATCCTGTTCACGATCACGGCCTGGGATGCCAATTGCCCGCAGCATATCCCGCAGCGTTTCGAGGCGGCCGACGTGGCAGCGGCACTCGGTGAACGGGACAGGCGCATCGAGCGTCTTGAACAGGAGGTCGCACGGCTCAAGGAGGTGTCGGGCGCGGCTGCCAGGGCCGCCAGGGCAGGCGCGGCCGCCGGGGAATAATGGTTCAGCCGCCGGCTGCGGTTTCGGCCAGCGCGATGCCGTTGGGCGTCGGCTTGACCGGGACGATGCCACGCGCCAGCGCCAGCAAATATTTGCTGTACTCGGTGAACAGCACGCGCAACGCCCGCGGCTTGGTCAGCCAGCCGCCATTGTCGAGGTTGGAATTGACCACCGGATAGGGCTCAAGCTTGGCGCCATGCAGCAGCCGGCCCATTTCCAGCAGACTGCGCGGCATATGATAATTGTTGGTGACGAGGATCACTGTGCCATAGGCATGGCTCTCGACCCATTTGGCGCTTTCCTCGGCATTGCCGATCGTATCGAGCGCGGCACGGTCGATGTCGACGCAGCAGGAGAACAGCCTGACGTCGCCACCGGTCGCCGCCTGCAACTGGCGACGGCTGGCGGAAGGATGCACACCGCTGATCAGCAGCCGCTCGCCCTTGCCTGACGCCAGCAGGTCCATGGCCGCATCGAGGCGGGATTGGCCGCCGGTCAGGACGATGATTGCATCAGCCTTGGCTGGATTGGCAGGCGTCGTCAGGTGGCTGACCTTGTTCGCGAACCAGCCGAAGCCGCCGGCAAACAATGTCACGAGGACGAGCAAGGAGAGAGCGGATATACGCAACGCAGCCCTTAGACGGCTCATCGTGCGGCGGTCATGCGAACGGGCAACCACCACTGGCATCTGTCCAGCCGTACCGGTCGTATCCCGCGCGTCCATCGCCATATGGTTAATCCTGAAATGCGGACTTGGGTAGGTAAAAGACGCACTTTGCGTTACGCGAATTCTCCATCCGTGATCATCTTGCCTCGTCAGCTGGCATCCGGTTGGCGAACATCGATGTCGCTGAGATAGGCGACTACGGTGGCGTGCGAGGTTGCCGCCGTCAGCCCGCCGATCACCAGCACCATCAAGACGACACCGAGATACCCAGCCGAGCCGATAGCGAAATTGCCGAACAGGGCGGTTGCCTGGTCGGCCTGCGGCGTTGCCATGTTGCGCGACGGCCACCAGGAAAAGACGATGAAGACGAGTACCGCCGCGGCACCGCCGGCCGCCGCTCCCTTCATGCCGGTGACCAGGAAATGCCGGCGGAATTCGCGTGCGATGAAGCGTGCCTCGGCACCGACGAAATGCAGCACCTCGATGATGTGGCCATTGCCGGCCATGGCGCCGCGTGTTGCGAACACCACGGTCAGCACCGTCGCCGACAGCATCAACGCCAGCACGGCGATGCCGATGGTCACCGTGGTGCGGGCCATGGCAACCAGCCGGTCGACCCAAGTGCGGTGATCGTCGAGCGAGGCACTCGGCAGTTTCGGCGTGATCGCGGCGCGCATCGCGGCGAAATCGGGTGGGCTGCTTTCGTCGATGGTGACGATGATCAGGCGCGGCACCGGCAATTCGTCGATGTTGAGGCCTGAACCCAGCCACGGTTCCAACAGCCTAGCGGTCGCCTCGCGATCGATGATCCGGGTTGCCTTGACGCCGGGAAACTCGCCGGCGATCTGTGAGGCCCGGGCAAGGGCTGCCTCCATGTCGAGGCCGTCGACCGGCTTGATCTGGATCGTCGCCTCGCGCGAAATCTGGTTCTCCCAGACGGACGCGGTGTCGCGCACAAGCGTTACCGCGCCGAAGGTCAGGCAGGACAGGAATGTCATGATGGCGATGACCAGCACCAGCGCCCGGCCGGCGATGTTCTGCGCCGGCACGATCGGTGCCATCCTGCGCTGGGCGCGGGCCCCTGCCTTTGCCGCCTCGGCGTCCTGGTCTCGTTCCACAAGATGTTCGGCGGACAGTTCAGTCATAGATGTCCAGCCTTCCGCCGGCCAGGATCATGCGACGCGCGTCGACCTGTTCCATCAAGCCGAGATCGTGGGTAGCGATCACCACGGCGGTGCCGAGACGATTGAGCTCGATGAACAGCCGCAGCAGGCGTCGCGCCAGCGGCGGATCGACATTGCCGGTCGGTTCGTCGGCCAGCAGGATCTCCGGCTGCTCGATCAGTGCTCGCGCGATCGCGGCGCGCTGCTTCTCGCCGCCGGACAGAACCGGCGGCAGCACGTGCATACGTTCGCCCAGCCCAACCCACTTCAACAGCTCGGTGACATCGGTGCGGTAGCTTGCTTCCTCGCGCCCGCGCACGCGCAGCGGCAGCGCGACGTTCTCGTAGGTAGTCATGTGGTCGAGCAGGCGAAAGTCCTGGAACACGACGCCGATGCGCCGCCGCAGATGCGGCAGTTCGGAGCGCGAGATACGTGACCGGTCCTTGCCGAAGATGGTGATCAGCCCGCGCGTCGGCTTCAGCGACATGAACAGCAGGCGCAGCAACGTCGTCTTGCCGGCGCCCGAAGGCCCACTCAGGAACTGGAAGGAGCGCTCCGGAATGTGCAGGGAGATGTCGCGGAGGATTTCCGGACCCATGCCATAACGGAGGCCGACATTTTCGAAGCGAATCAATTTCGGCAACCTGAAATTCGGCACGGCGGCGAGCCGGCCTGTTCTGGGTAAAGACCATCGGCCGGCATGGTTAACCGGCGGTTAATTCCTGGGCTCTTTCGGCTCGTCACGAGGGCTCCGGTGGGGAAGCGTTAACCATTTGTGTTTACGCAAAAGAAACGAAAAGCGAACACGTGCTGCAATGCTGGGGCCATGATGGCTGACGATCGAACCGCGCGCCCGGTTTCCGGCGAAATCATGACCGATCCGGCGGCAATTGCCGCTAAGGACCGGTTCATGCGTGGTCCCGCTGCCGACGTCGTCGATGCCGATTATGTGGTGATGCCGCGTCTTGTCCCCGCCGTGGAAAGCGTTTCGCTGCTGCCGCGTGCGATCGTCACACCGGCCATCGAGGGCATGGACATGCTGCGCAAGCCCGAGGCCTCGGCGGAACGGCCGCCGGCCTCGCGCGGCGGACCGATCTTCTGGATCGCCGGCGTTGGCGCCGCGTTGGCCGCTTTCTGGGTCTCCGGCGGGCATGCGCTGGTGCGCCAGGCGTCGTTCCTGTCCAGCGCGCAGCCCTCGGCGCTCAGCATTTCAGGCGTCACCTCACGCGTCGACGCGTCGGGCCCGAACCCAGCGCTGTTCGTCGATGGCGAGGCCGTCAATGATGGCGCGAAACCGGTGCAACTGCCGCCGCTCGAAATTCGGGTGACGAGCAATGACGGGCGCACAACCCGCTATACGTTGGGGACATCCGGCCGCTCGCTGGCGTCGGGCGAAAGATTCGGCTTTGCCAGCCGGCTCGACGTGCCTAAGTACGGCGTAAGAGCCGTCTTAGTCACTTTCGCTCAATAGGCGACTACCGAGGAACACCAATGCCAATCGTACGCGGCAAGGACATCGAAGTCCTGTTTTCAGCATCGGCGATCGCCCGGCGCAACCTCGAACTCGCCAAGGAGATCGCCGGCCACGACTATCACGATCTGCTGGTGATCTCGGTGCTGAAGGGCTCGTTCATCTTCGCCGCCGATCTCATCCGTGCCATGCACGATGTCGGCTTGTCGCCGGAGGTCGAGTTCATCTTCATCTCCAGCTACGGCGCGGGCACCACCAGCGGCGAGGTGAGGGTGCTGCGCGACATCGACAACGAGGTCACCGGCCGCGACGTGCTGTTGATCGACGACATTCTCGAATCGGGCAAGACGCTAAGCTTCACCCGCGACCTGATGCTGTCGAGGGGCGCAAAAAGTTGTTCCATCGCCGTGCTGCTCGACAAGCGCATGCGTCGACAGACCGCACTCAACGCTGACTATGTCGGCTTCGACTGTCCCGACTATTTCGTCGTCGGCTACGGTATGGATGTCGCGCACGCTTTTCGCGAACTGCCTTTTGTCGGCGTCGTGAAAGGCGATGTCTGAGCGACTTCCAAAAAGATCCGCCGACCGTGGCCGCTTTCAGGAAAAGTCAACTTTTCGCGGCCAAATATGCCGGCCATGGCAAAGCTTCTGATCGTTGAGGACGATGAGTCCGTCCGCACCCTGGCCGCCCGCGCGCTTGAACGCGCAGGGCATGCGATCGAGGTCGCGGCGGACGGCGCGCAAGGGCTTTCACTGATCCAGGCCGCAAAAGGCGGCTACGATCTCGTCGTCTCCGACATCCGCATGCCGGAGATGGACGGCATCGAGATGGCGATTGCGGCGTCGGCCCTTTTTCCGTCAATGAAGATCATGCTGATGACTGGCTATGCCGACCAACGCGAGCGCGCCGAGGAGTTGGACGGCGTTATCCTCGATGTCGTGCAGAAGCCCTTTACGCTGGCCGAAATCCGCTCGCGGGTCGAACGGGCACTGATCTGCTTCGCCTGATCAGGCTGGATCGGCAGCAGTGAGCACGGGTGGAGCGCTCTTGCGCCGTTCGGTGTTGAGGGCCAGCAGGCCGGCGCCGATGATGAGGGCTGCGCCAATGACGGTCGTCGACCGCGGGACCTCGGCGAAGAACAGGAAACCCCACAGCGGCGACCACAGGATGCCGGTATATTCGAAGGTGGCAACGCGGTTGGCCGGCGCCATCCGATAGGCCTGCGACAGCAGGATCATGCCGGCGGAGGCGACGATACCGCAGGCCGCCATCTTGAGAAAATCCGGCAGCGTCGGCCACAGCCAGGGCCGCACCAGGAATTCCACGCTGGGGTGGACGGCATGGGTGATGCCGGCAAGGTGGAACACGCCGGCAACGACAGCGGCGCCAACCAGATAGGCGCCGTTCTGATAGAAGGCCATGACGGTCGACGATTCGGTGTCGCCGATCTTGCGGGCCATGAGTTGCGATAAGCCATAGAGCGCCGCCGAGCCCAGCGACAGGAGTGCTGCCATGTCGAACAGTCCGGTGCCGGGGCGCAGCATCACGAGCACGCCAAGCAACCCGATCAACACGGTCGCCAGCGTCTGCCACGAGACGCGCTCGCCGAGATACGGCCCGGCCAGCGCCATGATGAACAGCGGCGCCATGAAATAGAGCGCCACCGCATCGGCCAGCGGCAGAGCGGCGATTGCCAGATAGTAGACCGTATAGGAGGTGAACTGGATGAAGGCGCGCATGGTCAGCATGCCGAATCGCTTCGACAGGATCGCCCGCAGGCCGACATCGGCATGGACCAGAACAATCAGGATCGGCAGAGCGACGATCGAGCGGATCGCCATCACTTCGGTCACCGGATAGCCGCTCGATACGGCTTTGACGAGCGGGTCCTGCAGCGAGAAGACCAGCACGCCCAGGCACAGGCTCAGGGTGCCGCGCACCATCCGATTCTGCATCTGCATCCAAGCTCCTGCGTATACGATCCGAAGCTGTCGCTTGCGGGGTAAAAAGAACCCGCCACCGTTTCGGGCAGCGGGCACGAGTGAGGACTCTTGATTGGTCCGCGGCTGATTTCGCAGCCGCATATCCAATGGGTGAGGCCACTATCATCCTGGGTTTGACATGTTGCAAACGAATTGGAATGATACCAGCAATCAAATTTCCTTATGGCGGATTTCATGCGACCGACGCTCGACAGCGACCTCCTGCGCACCTTCGTGGCCATTGCCGAAACCGGCAATTTCACCAAAGCGGCGGAGCAGGCCGGCCGCACCCAGTCGGCGGTCTCGATGCAGATGAAGAAGCTCGAAGAGCTGATCGGTGACAGCCTGTTCGAACGCGGTTCGCGCGGCGTCGCGCTGACGCGGCGCGGCGGCGAACTCATCGTCAATGCCCGCCGCATCGTCTCGCTGCTCGATGAGACGGCGGCGTCGATGGCGGCGGCGCCGCTTGGCGGGCCGGTGCGCATCGGCATTCCGGAGGAGTATGGCCACGCTATCCTGTCGCGCGCGCTCGGTGCCTTTTCGAAGCGTCACACGCAGGTCGAGGTCACGGTGCGCTATGCGCATTCAGGGGCACAGATAGCGGCGCTCGCCGCCGGAGAACTCGATTTGTGTGTGGTGTTCGAATGGCAGGATCCTGCCGGCGGCGAAGTGCTGATGCACGATCCGACCGTGTGGGTGACATCGACCCTGCACCATATGCATGAGGAGCAGCCGGTGCCGATCGCGCTCTACAACCGGGCCGGCTGGTGCAAGGACTTCGCCATCAAGTCACTGGAGCAGCGCAATCTTGCCTATCGTGTCGCCTATACCAGCGACACCACTGGCGGCCTCAAGCTCGCCGTCACGTCCGGACTGGCGATCGCGCCGATTTCGCGCAGCAACATCCCAGGCGGCTGTCGCGAACTGACGGCCGCGGACGGGTTCGGCGACATCGATTCCTCGAATGTGGTGATGCACCGCAACCCCAATGCCTCAGGTGAGGCGATCGACGGCATGCAGGAGGCAATCCGCGAAGCGTTCGTCAACAGGCAGGATCAACCTGCGGCATCCTCGTAGAAATGCAGGCGGTTGCCGAACGGGTCGGCGACCGATACCTCACGGGTCTTCCATGGCGTCTCTTCCAGGCCCGGCCTGGCGAAGCGGTATTTTTTGCCGATCAGTTCGCGATGCAGTGCGGCGATGTCCTCGACCTTGATGCGCACGGCAATGCCGGGTGCACCGTCGCCGTGATGTTCGCTGAGATGCAGGACGCAGCCGTCGCGGCCTACCGCCATGTAGAGCGGTGCGTCGTCTTCGAAGCGATGTTCCCACTGCACCTCGAAGCCGAGGAAGTCGACATAGAATTCACGCGCCTTTGCAATATCGAAGATGCGCAGGATGGGGGTTACGGCGCCAAGTCTGGGCATGGGGGGCAACCGTTGGAGAGGGGTTTCGAGTGGGGTGGAGGCGGGGCGGCAATCCCTATGTCTTGTTGCAATTCCGCACGGAAAACCGCTTCACACCTTTCTTGGAATTGCTCTATTTCAACTCAAGCAGCCGCTCCAGATAACTGCGTTCGATGTCGGGGCTGAGCGCGTTGCCGAGCCGCTTGCGGATCGCTTCCAGAATCTGACGGGCACGCTGCACGTCGATCTCGTCCGGCACCTTCACCGAATCGCCGAAGTCCGGACCCTGGCTGGCGCGCGGCCGGCCGAGCGGATCACGATCGGCGTTCTGCTGGCGACCGCCTTTCTCGCTGCCGCCCTGGTCGCCTTGCATGGCCTGCATCTGCTTCATCATGTCCTTGGCGCCCCTGCGCAGCGCTTCCAGCGCCCGGCCCTGATGGCCGACGGCCGCATCGCCTTCGCCCTCGCCGAGCGCCTGTTCGGCATTGCCCATCGACTTGCCGGCCTCGCCAAAGCCTTCGTTGGGCTGCATGCCCATGCCTTCAAGGCCCTTCTTCAGCTGCTCGAGGTCGCTTTTCAGCTGGCCCTGACCTTGCTGCAACTGCTTCAGCGCATCGGCGAATTCCTGCGGTGTCATCGGCTTCGGCTGGCCGCCCTCGTTCGGCTTGCCGTTTTCGCCGGATTGACCTTGTTGCTCGTCCTGGCCGAGTTGTTCGTCGCGGTTCTGTCCGCGCTGGCGTTCGCCGCGCTGCATCTGGTCCATGCGGAAGGTATCGTTCATCATCTCCTGCTGGCGGCGCAGGATATCGCCGAGCTTGTCCATCTGCTGGCGCATCTCGCTGTCCTGCTGGCCGCCTTGCTGCTGCCGGCCGGCCTGCAGATTGTTCATCATGTCCTGAAGTTGCGACAGCAATTCCTGCGCCTTGTCGCGGTCGCCCGACTTCGCCAGATTCTCGATCTGGTCCATCATGCGGTCGATATCGCTCTGGCGCAGTTCCTGCCCGTTCTGCTGCATTTGCGGGGCGTTGGGATTCTGCTTGGCGCGCTCCGCGAATTCCTGCAGGAACTGGTTCATCGCCTCGCGCAGTTCCTTCATCGCCTTTTCGATTTCAGCGTCGCTGGCGCCATTCTTGATGGCGTCCTGCAGTGCCTGCTGCGCCTGGCGCAGCCGCTTTTCCGCAGCCGAGAGATTGCCTTCCTCGATGCCGAGCGCAATTTCCCAGAGATAGGAGACCTCGTTGCGCAATTGATCGTCGCTGTCGGCCATCTTCAGCCGGCTGCGGGCGCTCATGATGGCGAGGTAGTGGGACATGTTGTCAAAAGTGTCTTCCGGCCGCAGCGTGATGGCGTCCATCAGGTCGAGCACGCGCGGCTTGGTATTGGCGTCGAGCGCGAGCAGGCGGCGCTGCTCGATCACGGCCCGTGCCAGCGGATTGGCGAATGGCCGTTCCGGCATCAGCAGCGTCTTGGTTTCGCTCGATGCGGTGTGGCCGGCGTCGTCGGTGGCAACCAGCGTCACCTTTATGCTGCTGCCGGCCCAGACATGTTCCGTCAGGTCCTTGGAGGTCCTGGCGGCATTCGACTTGCCGCCGCGGCGCGGCAGCGACAGCGGCATTTCAGGCGGACCAAAGAGCGAATGCGCATTCGGTGCCTGCGGATCGGCAAGCGCGAAAACCGCCTTGGCATTGGCGGCGCCATAGTCGTCGTCGATCTGGTAGTTGAGTTCGAAGGCGCCGTTGGCGGCGCGCTTCGGCTCGCCGACGAAGCGGATCTGCGGCGGCTTGTCGGCTATGACCGCGAAGGCCCAGCGGCCGAGTTGATCCTCGCCCGATGTCAGCGTCAACGTGCCGTCACCGGTCAGCTTGCCGGTGAACTGGCGTATCTTGGACGGTGTTGCCGGGCTTGCCGCCGGCTTGGCCGTGGCGGCGGCCTGCGGGCCGGCCGGGTCGATGGCGCGGGAATTGCCACTCTTGTCGGCGTAGGCAAGCGTTTCCTCGCCCGAACCGCCGGTCACGCGCAACGAAACATCGCTGCCTTCGGGAATGGTGAAGGTCGGGGTCGCCTGGTTGGCGTCGGCCGTCAGGAAGATCGGCGGCTTGCCGGTGTAGGCCGGTGGCGTCACCCAGGCGTCGATGCGCGGCGGCACGGCATCATGCGCGCCATGGGCTTTGAATCCGTCGCTGATCCTGCCGCCCGTCGGCCCGAATGAGAAGGCGAAGGCGGTAACGAGCAAAAGTGCTGCCACCGCGCGCAGCCCCCAAGCGTCGCGTTCCGGCACGCGCGTGCGCGGCAGGTCGGCGCCGAGGCTGTCGAGCCTTCCGGCCATGCGCTTCTGGTGCTCGCGCCAGAGCGCCTGCGAGAAGCTGCTTTCCCTGCCGCTAGGCCGGTCGGTCTGCACCAGCACCGGGCTGTGCAGCAATTGATTGGCCGCCTCGATGCGGCGGTCGATTTCGGCGGCACCAGGGATGCGGAAGAAACGCAGCGGGTAGAGCGCGGCCAGTGCCGCGATTGCGAAAGCAGCGACAAGGCCGATGCGCGCCATATCCGGCAGCCGGGTGAAGATACCGAGCCATGAGGCGCTGAGGAACAGGCTGGCGACGATGACGAGCGGAAGCAGCAACGGCCAGCCACGCTCGACCATCATCGAGACCCGCGTCGCCAGCCGGCTCAAGGCGAGGCGCCCGGCCAGGCCGCGGTTGCCGTTGAAGGTGGGTCGTTGCGTCATCGGCCCTTCCTGGAGCCTATTTCATCCCGAAAGAACCGGGATGGGACTCTGTCTCCTTGAGCATGATCTGTCCGAAAACCGGTTTCCCTTTTCGTGGTCATGCTGTGGGCGGGCAGGATAGCCCAAGCCTCACGACTCGAAGAATACCAGCAAACACGGCAAAGGCGAGGCAGTTTGCAAAAACGTGAAGGCCGCCGTTATAGTTCCACCGGTTGCAGTCAGAAAGTTGCGGGGTTGGCATTTGCCCCGCAGACCAGCACGGCGACGCGTTCGCTCGGCGCCGGCGCATAGCGGCCGGACAGGATCGCGGCAAAGGCGGCGGCGCCACCCGGCTCGGAGATAATGCGCACCCGGTTCCACAGCGCCTTTTGCGCGGCTATGATGTCGTCGTCGCTGACCAGGATCGAGCGTTCGACAAAGGCCTCGGCGATCGGGAACATCATCTCGCCGACACGCTTTGGCGCCAGCGAATCGGCGGCGATGCCCTCGGCTGGCGCATCGACGGGGTGCCCGGCTTCAAACGCCCGGTAAAGTGTCGGTGCCCCCTCCGGCTCGACGGCGACAATGCGGATGCGGCCGGCAAACCAGGCAGCGATGCCGCCGATCAAGCCGCCGCCGCCGACAGCGACCAGCAGCGTGTCGATGTCGGGCAAATCGCTCTCGATTTCCAGCCCGAGCGTGCCTTGGCCGATCAGCGTCTCCTGCTGGTTGAAGGCATGTATCTGCAAGGCGCCGGTTTCCTCGGCGAAGCGTTCGCTGGCGGCCAGTGCCTCGGCATAGCGGGCGCCGCCGACGATCAGATCGGCGCCGTAGGAGCGGATCCGCTCCAGTTTGGCCGGCGGGCTCACTTCTGGAACGAAGACGGTCGCCTTGTGGCCAAGCCGCATGGCGGCATAGGCGACGGCAGCACCATGGTTGCCGCCCGACGCGGCGACGACACCGGCCTTGGGAACCGGCCGTTCCAGGAGATTGGTGAAGGCGCCGCGTGCCTTGAACGAGCCGGAATGCTGCAGGCATTCGAGCTTCAGGTCGATCGTCAGCGGCGACCGGTCGAAGTCGGCCATGTCGACGCGCAGCACCGGTGTGTGCCTGATATAGGGGCGGATGCGCGGTTCCATCGCGCCAATGCGCTCGCGTGTGACGGTGTTGCCGTTCCTCATGATCTGCTCCCTGTGAGGGGTAACTGTGTTTCCGGCGCCTCTATGCGAGCCAATCGGGCACGGAATCCAGCCCGATCAGGTCGTCATAGGTCAGGCGCGGACGCACGACGTGGAAGCGGTCGCCATCAACCAGCACCTCCGGCACCAGCAGGCGAGTGTTATAGGTACCGGCCTGCACCGCGCCATAGGCGCCGGCGGTGAAGACGGAAATCAGGTCGCCGGCCTTCAGCCTGGGCAGATCGCGGTCGAGGCCGATATAGTCGCCGGTCTCGCAGACCGGGCCGACCACATCGACCATCATGCGTGGCGCGTCGGCAGGCGGCTGAACGACCGGACGGATGTCGTGGAAAGCATCGTAGAGCGTCGGCCGGATGAGATCGTTCATGGCGGCGTCGACGACGAGGAAGTTCTTGGCGTCGCCTTCCTTCACGAAAATCACTTCCGAGACGAGGATGCCGGCATTGCCTGAAATCAGCCGGCCCGGCTCGAACATCACCTTCAGCCCAAGCTTGCCGACATGCTTCCTGACGATCTGGGCATAGGCATCGGGGAGCGGCGGCGGGTTGTTGTCGACGCGGTAGGGAATGCCGAGGCCGCCGCCGAGATCGATATGCTCGATGGCATGGCCGTCAGTGCGCAAAGCGCCGACCAGATCGACAAGCAGCGCGAAAGCGTCGTCGAAAGGCTGCAGCTCGGTGATCTGGCTGCCGATATGGGTGTCGATGCCGGTCACCTTGATGCCGGGAAGCGTTGCCGCGCGAGCATAGACCTGACGTGCCTTCTGCCACGGAATGCCAAACTTGTTCTCGGCCTTGCCGGTGGAGATCTTCTTGTGGGTCCTGGCGTCGACATCGGGATTGATGCGCAGCGAGATCGGCGCCACCTTGCCCAGCGTCGCGGCTCGTGCCGACAGCAGTTCGAGTTCCGGCTCGGATTCGACGTTGAAGCAGAGGATGCCGGCGGCCAGGGCAAAGTCCATTTCGCGTGCGGTCTTGCCGACGCCCGAAAACAGGATCTTGCTTGCCGGGATGCCGGCGGCAAGCGCCCGGCGCAATTCCCCTTCCGAAACCACGTCGGCACCAGCGCCGAGCCTGGCCAGCGTCCGCAGGACGGCCTGGTTGGAATTGGCCTTCATGGCGTAGCAGACCAGCGCGTCGAGCCCAGCAAAGGCCTGCGCAAACACCCGGTAGTGCCTGGTCAACGTGGCCGTCGAATAGCAGTAGAACGGCGTGCCGATCTGTGCGGCGATATCAGGGAGTGCCACGTCCTCGGCATGGAGCACGCCGTCGCGGTAGTCGAAATGGTTCACGAGAGTGGTTCCGGGAAGTTGGAGCGATGAGATCGGGTTTAGAAGGACCAAACCCAATCGCATGGCTCTAGATCAGCGGGTCGAGGATGAACTTCTTGTCCTGGGCCGGTTTTTCCGGCTCCGGAGGTACAGGCTGGTGCGCTTTCGAGGCATCCTTGCGCGCTTGCACGGCTGCCTCATAGGGCGTGTCGAGACCGCCCCTCCTGCCGCAGGCCGAAACGGCCGCGATCGCCGCCAGAAGCGTCAGCGTCACCAAAATCCTGCTTCCGGTCATCGATCCATCCGTCCGAAACGTTTGCCAGCCGCCGCTTTTAGCCGAGTTCTCGGCGTATTGCACCCCGGGATATTGCTGGTTGCAATATCAGGGATATTGCTGGTCGCAATAGCCCGGAGATATTGCTGGTCGCAGTAGTCGGCATCACGGTTTCGCCAGTCGTTTTTTCCAGGTGCGGATCTGTTTCCTCACCTCCGACGGCGCGGTGCCGCCGAAACTGGTGCGGCTCTTGACCGAGTTCTGCACCGCCAGCACCGAAAATATGTCCGCCGTGATGCCGGGATTGATCGACTGCAAATCCTCCAGCGAGAGCTTCTCCAGCCCGATCTTCTTCTCTTCGGCCAGCGCTACCGCCCGGCCGGTGACATGATGTGCCTCGCGGAACGGCAGGCCGAGCGTGCGCACCAGCCAGTCGGCGAGGTCGGTCGCGGTCGCATGGCCGGCGCCGGCGGCTTTCTTCATCGCGGCCGCGTTGACCGTCATGTCCGAAACCATGCCGGTCATCGCGGCCAGCATCAGGTCCAGCGTCTCGGCGGCATCGAACACCGATTCCTTGTCTTCCTGCATGTCCTTGCCATAGGTCAAAGGCATGCCCTTCATCACCGTCAGCAGGCCGACGAGATGGCCGGTGACGCGGCCGGTCTTGCCGCGCACCAGTTCGGCGGCATCGGGGTTCTTCTTCTGCGGCATGATCGAGGAGCCGGTGGAAAACGAGTCCGACAGCCTGACGAAGCCGAACTGCGGCGTCGACCAGATGATGATCTCCTCGGCCAGCCGCGACAGATGCGTGGCGCAGATCGCCGCCATGCCGAGAAACTCCAACGCGAAATCGCGGTCCGAGACGCTGTCCAGCGAATTGCGCATCGGCTCGCGGAAGCCGAGCGCCTTGGCGGTCCGGTGGCGGTCGATCGGGAAGCTGGTGCCGGCAAGGGCTGCGGCACCGAGCGGGCTTTCGTCCATCCGCTCGATCGCATCGCGCACGCGCGACAGGTCACGCGAAAACATCTCGACATAGGCCATGCAGTGATGGCCGAAGGTCACCGGCTGTGCCGCCTGCATATGGGTAAAGCCCGGCATCACCGTCGCGGCATGCTCCTCGGCCCGCTCCAGCAGCGCCCTGATCAGCCCCTTCAATGCCTCGGCGACGCGAAAGCACTCGTCCTTGACCCACAGTCTCAAGTCGACCGCCACCTGGTCGTTGCGCGAGCGTGCGGTGTGCAGCCGGCCGGCGGCCGGGCCGATCAGGTCGGCAAGGCGGGCCTCGATGTTCATGTGGATGTCTTCGAGCCGGGTCGAGAACTCGAAGCTCCCGGCCTCGATCTCTTTCAGGATCGTGTTCAGCCCGAGAGCGATTTTTTCTTGATCGGCCGCTGAAATAATGTCCGTCTGCGCCAGCATCTCGCTATGGGCGATCGAGCCTTTGATGTCCTGCGCATAGAGTTTGCGGTCGAAGGAGATCGACGCGTTGATCGCTTCCATGATCGCGGCCGGACCCGAGGCAAAACGTCCGCCCCACATCTGGTTGCTGGTCTTCTTGTCGCTCATGGCTATAACCCGTGCTTCGGAGCAGTTCTGAGAAAATGGCAGACGGTAATAAATTCTTCCCGGCCCCGCGCCTGATCCTCGCCGCTTTGGTGGCGGGCGCGCTGGCCGGCGCGGTCGCGGTATATGTCAGCGAGAGCCGGTCTGGCAACAATGCACCGGCACAAGCTGCCGTCGACGACAGCAAGGATGACGTCGCCTGCGCCGCCAAGAGCGACCGCGCCAAGAAGATCGCGGCCTCGGCCACTGGTGAAGTCGCAGCGCTTTTGCCGGCCGATCCGCCGCAATCCTTGAAAAGCCTCGCCTTTAACGGTCCGGACGGCAAGCCGATGACGCTTGCCGACCTTGCCGGCAAGACGGTGCTGCTCAATCTCTGGGCGACATGGTGCGCGCCGTGCCGTGCCGAAATGCCCGCGCTCGATGCACTGCAGAAGGAAAAGGGCAGCGACGCATTTCAGGTGGTCGCCGTCAATGTCGATGCCGGCGACGATGTGAAGCCGAAGAAGTTCCTCAGCGATACCGGCGTCGCGACGCTCGGCTACTACCGGGATTCGACGATGGCGCTGTTCAACGACCTCAAGAAGCGCGGCCTGGCGCTCGGCCTTCCCGTCACCATGCTGATCGACGGCGAGGGCTGCCTGCTCGCCCATATGAACGGCCCGGCCGAATGGTCGGGGCCGGATGCCAGGAGACTGGTCGAGACGGTGCTCAAACCCGAAAGCCTTTAGAGCAACTCACCGTTTCACGGCTGCGGCGGCTGTAATCAGCTTTGTCGTGCCCGAAAGCCAGCTTGGCGGAGCCCGGTCCTGAAGACGGTTCCTGCCCTGTTCGTTGTCGCGCTAAGTCGGCTAACGCCATTGCTTTGCCGTAGTCTGTTACGGGGAGGCGAGCATTGCTTCAGGCAGAGATGAAGTTCGTCGATCTGCAACAAAACCGTTGTCTGATTGTCATGAGCGACACATATTGCCTTTGCGGGAGTGCCCCTTTCGCCAATGACAAACGGGAGATGAAACATGAAGTCCTTCGGCTTCGCGGCCGGTGTTGCCGCCGCCTTTACGCTGCTTTCCTCAACCTCCGCTTTTGCTGTCACGCAGATCAGTTGGTGGCACGCCATGACTGGCGCCAATGCTGAAGTCGTCGACAAGATCTCCAAAGATTTCAATGCCAGCCAAAGCGACTATGAGCTCGTTCCGGTGTTCAAGGGCACGTATCCCGAGACGCTGAATGCCGGCATCGCCGCCTACCGCGCCGGCCAGGCGCCCGACATTATTCAGGTGTTCGACGTCGGCACCGGCGTGATGATGGCAGCCGAAGGAGCAATCAAGCCGGCAGCCGATGTGTTGACCAGCGCTGGAATGACCTTCGACAAGAGCCAATACCTGCCAGGCATAGTCGGCTATTATTCGAAGCCGGACGGCACCATGCTGTCCTTCCCCTACAACTCTTCTTCGCCGATCCTTTATTACAACAAGGATATCTTCCAGAAGGCTGGCCTCGACGTCGACAGCCCGCCCAAGACCTGGAAGGAAGTGTGGGAAGATGCCAAGAAGATCAAGGCGAGCGGCGCGGCCACCTGCGGCTACACCTCGACCTGGCTGACCTGGATCCATCTGGAGAATTTCGCCGCCTGGAATGATGTGCCATGGGCCACCCAGCAGAATGGCTTGGCCGGCGGCGATGTCGAACTCAAGATCAATGCGCCGATTTTCGTCAATCACTTCCAGGCGCTCGCAGACCTCGCCAAGGACGGCACCTTCAAATATGGCGGGCGCACCTCCGAAGCCAAGCAGATCTTCCTTGCTGGCGAATGCGGGATCATGACCGAATCCTCCGGAGGTCTCGGCGATATCGTCAAGTCCGGGATAAATTACGGCATTGGCCAATTGCCCTACGACAGCGACGCCAAGGGCGCACCGCAGAACACGACGCCGGGCGGCGCCAGCCTGTGGGTTTTCGCGGACAAATCCGACGAGGAATACAAGGGCGTCGCGGCCTTCTTCGCCTACCTGTCGAAGACTGACGTGCAGGAATACCTGCACCAGAAGTCGGGTTACCTGCCGGTAACGCTTGCGGCCTACGAAGCGACCAAGAAATCCGGATTCTACGACAAGAACATCGGTCGCGAGACGCCGATCCTGCAGATGACGGGTAAGGCGCCGACCGACAATTCGAAGGGCGTACGTCTGCCGAATCTGCCGCAGGTGCGCGATATCCAGAACGAGGAGTTCGAGAAGATGCTCGCCGGCCAGCAAACCGCGCAGCAGGCGCTCGACAATGCGGTTACGCGTGGCAACGCCGCGATCAAGGAAGCGCTGGGGAATTAAAGCGAGCGCAAAGTCCTTGTTCCACAGCGCACCCACCGTCCTGTCAGGGATCTCCCCCGGAGGGGGAGATTTGCTGTGATCTCGCCAATTGTCGATGCTGCCGAATCTGAAACGTCCGTCAATGCCATCTTTGACAGAGAGGGGCACCATATGGTGCCACCCGACTAACCAGCCCGGAGTGGCTCCTTGACCCCTCGCGTCGTCTTTCCCAACAAGGTCCTCCCCTACCTCTTGGTGGCACCGCAACTTGCCATCACGCTCGTCTTTTTCTACTGGCCGGCCGGTCAGGCTTTCTATCAGTCCATGCTCAGGCAGGACCCGTTCGGACTGAGGACCAGGTTCGTCTGGTTTGCCAATTTCAGGAAGGTGCTTGCCGATCCAGCCTACCTCAACTCGATCAAGGTGACGGTGGTGTTTTCCCTTGCGACCGCTATCGTCGCCATGTGCGTGGCGCTCCTGCTTGCGGTTATGGCAGAGAAGGTGGTGCGCGGCAAAGGTCTCTACCGCACGCTGTTGATCTGGCCTTACGCGGTGGCGCCGGCGATTGCCGGTATGCTGTGGCTGTTCCTGTTCAACCCGTCGATCGGGTCGCTGGCTTATGTGCTGAGAAGTTTCGGCATCGCCTGGGATCCGCTGCTCAACGGCACCGATGCCATGATCCTGCTGGTGTCCGCCGCTGCCTGGAAGCAGATCAGCTATAATTTCCTGTTCTTCGTCGCCGGCCTGCAGGCGGTGCCGAAAACTCTGATCGAGGCGGCGGCCATGGACGGCGCCGGCGAGACCAAGCGCTTCTGGACCATCGTCTTTCCGCTGCTTGCGCCGACGACGTTCTTCCTGCTGGTCGTCAACACCGTCTATGCCCTGTTCGACACGTTCGGCATCGTCCACGCCGTCACTGGCGGCGGGCCGGGCAAGGCGACCGAGACGCTGGTCTACAAGGTCTACAATGACGGCTTCGTCAATCTGATCCTCGGTGACTCCGCGGCGCAGTCGGTCATCCTGATGATCATCGTCATCTCGCTCACCGCCATCCAGTTCCGCTACGTGGAACGCAAAGTCCATTACGGCTGAGGGCAGCGATGATCGGTCAGTCCTCGACTCGCATTTTCCTCGCCCATGCCGTGCTCATCCTCGGCATACTGATCGTCGCCTTTCCGATCTATTACACTTTCGTCGCCTCGACGCAGACGCTGCAAACGATCCTAAGGCCGCCATTGCCGCTCCTGCCCGGCGACCAGTTCTGGAACAACTACGCCGAGGCACTGTTCGGCGGTGTCGGCCGCATCGGCGGAGTCAGCGTTGGCAGGCTGCTGCTCAACACGACGATCATGGCGCTCGGCGTCGCGGTGGGAAAGATCTTCATCTCGATCCTGTCGGCATACGCCATCGTTTTCTTCCGATTTCCGCTGCGCATGACCTTCTTTTGGTTGATCTTCATCACCTTGATGCTTCCTGTCGAGGTACGCATCCTGCCAACCTACAAGGTGATGGTCGATCTGGGTATGATCGACACTTATGCGGGCCTGATCATCCCTTTGATCGCTTCTGCCACCGCCACACTGCTGTTTCGACAGTTTTTCATGACCATCCCAGGTGAACTCGTGGAGGCGGCGCGTGTAGACGGTGCGGGGCCATGGCGCTTCTTCTTCGATATCCTGTTGCCCTTGTCGCGGACAAACATCGCGGCGCTGTTCGTCATCCTCTTCATCTATGGCTGGACACAGTATCTATGGCCGTTGCTTGTCACCAACAGCAACAACATGAATACGATCGTCATCGCGCTCAGGAAGATGGTCTCCTTCGCCGATGCCGATACGCAATGGCACCTGGTCATGGTCACAGCGATGCTGGCCATCGTGCCGCCGATCCTGGTCGTGGTGCTGATGCAACGCTGGTTCGTTCGCGGCCTAGTCGATTCCGAAAAGTGAGAAGCTGATGGCGACCGTCGATCTGAAGGACGTTAAGAAGGTCTACCCGAGCGGCTTCGAGGCCGTGAAGGGGGTTTCCATCGCCGTTCCCGACAAGCAGCTTTGCGTGCTGGTCGGCCCATCCGGCTGCGGCAAGTCCACGCTGCTCAGAATGATCGCCGGGCTCGAAACCATCTCCTCGGGAACGGTTGCGATCGACGGCAAGATCGTCAACTCCATCGGCCCGACCGAGCGTGACATCGCCATGGTGTTCCAGAATTATGCGCTCTACCCGCATATGAAGGTCTACGACAATATGGCCTACGGGTTGCGCAACCGCGGCACGCCGAAAGACGAGATCGACAGCCGGGTCCGTTCGACGGCGAAGGTGCTGGAACTTTCAACACTGCTCGACCGACGCCCGCGCGAGCTGTCCGGCGGCCAGCGCCAGCGGGTCGCCATGGGCCGTGCCATTGTGCGCAACCCGCGCGTTTTCCTGTTCGACGAGCCGCTCTCCAATCTCGATGCCAAATTGCGCGGCCAGATGCGGGTCGAGATCAAGAACCTGCAGCGCTCGCTCGGCGTCACGTCGGTCTATGTCACCCACGACCAGCTCGAGGCGATGACGCTGGCCGACATCCTCGTTGTCATGAATGCCGGACTGGTCGAGCAGATGGGGGCGCCGCTCGACGTCTACGAGAAACCGGCTTCGACGTTCGTCGCTTCCTTCATCGGCGCGCCGCCGATGAATCTCCTGGCGTTGACCGCAGGCTCCTCGGGCCCGATGCTAGCTGACGGCACGGCGATTGCCTTCGCGCCTGAGCAGGCAAGAGCCGCGACAGTCGGTTTTCGGCCCGAGGATGCCGATGTTACCTTCAATGCGGAGGCGCCGTCCGGCGCACTCGTCCTGCCGGCGCTGGTCGCGGCCGTCGAACCGGTAGGTGCCGAGAGTTTTCTTCACTGCGCCGCAGGCGGCAGCAGCATCATCGTGCGTGTCGCTGGTCGCGCGACCGCTACGGTCGGCAACCAATTGCGCGTGGTTGCCAAGGCAGAAAAGCTGCATTGGTTCGATCAGGCCGGAAAGCGCGTCGGCTAGTCCGAACGATATGTCCTACGCCCCACCCGCCGGCGTTCAGGCAAAGACATGCGCCTTTCCCGACACGGTCAGCCGGACGATCTCGCCGACCGCCGGCGCGTCCATGCCCGGTTTGCGCAGCACCAGCGGCGTGTTGCCGATCGCGGCCGCATCGGGCGGATCCGCATTGTTCAGAAGCCGCACCGCGATCGTGCACATCGAGCCGGCGAATTCCGATTCCGTCACTTCGCCGAACAGCATGTCCGAAGTGCCCGACATGCCCTCGCGCGACGTTCTTTTCAGCGCGATCTGCTCCGGCCGCAGCATGATGCGGGCAACATCGCGGCTGTCGTTGGTGTCGACCGCGATGCGGCCGAGCGGCGAGCTGGCGAAGCCAGCGGATATCTTTGCCGGCAGGATGATGGCGTCGCCGAGGAATTCGGCGATCATCCTGTCCTTCGGCTTGAAATAGAGTTCGCGCGGCGTACCGATCTGCGAGAACTTGCCATCGCGCATCACCGCGACCTGACTGGCGAAGGACAGCGCTTCGGCCTGGTCGTGCGTCACCAGGATGGTGGTGATGCCGGCGGTTTCCAGAAGCTCGGCCACTGCCTTGCGCATCGAGGCGCGCAGGCCGGTGTCGAGCGCCGAGAACGGCTCGTCAAGAAGCATCAGCCTGGGTTTCATCGCCATGGCGCGGGCCAGCGCCACGCGCTGCTGCTGGCCGCCGGAGAGTTCGTGCGGACGGCGTTTGAGGATCGCCTTGTCGAGCCCGACGATATAAGCGAGTTCGACGATGCGCTCTGTGCGCTTTTCTTCGCCGCGCGCCATGCCGAAGCCGATATTGTCGCCGATGGTCAGATGCGGGAACAGAGCGCCGTCCTGCGCCACCACGCCGATGCCGCGGCGATGTGCCGGCACGGCACCGTCACCATTGGCCAGGACCTCGCCGTCGAGCATGATGCGGCCCCGATCCGGGGCCTCGAAGCCGGCGATCAGCCGCAGCAGGGTCGTCTTGCCGCAGCCCGATGGGCCGACAATCGCCGTGCGGCTGCCACTGGCGACGCTGAGGTCGACGCCAGCAAGCGCCGCGACCGGGCCGTAATGCTTGTGCAGGCCGCTGATCTCGAGAAAGCTCATCGTCCGGCCATCCGTTTCGACTGGACATAAAGCAGCCAGGTCAAGGGAAGCGACATGGCCACCATGATGAAGGCGTAAGGTGCCGCAGAGGCATAATCAATCTCGCCGCTATAGGACCAGAACGCCATCGCCAGCGTGCGGGTGCCGTTCGGCGCCAGCATCTGGGTGGCGGTCAGTTCGTTCATGATGCCGAGCGCCACCAGCGCCATGCCGGCTGCGGCACCTGGCGCCGACAGGCGGATCGTGGTCGACCACAGCGCCTGCAGCGGCGGCCGGCCGAGGCTGGAAGCTGCGCGCTCGAGTTCGACAGGTGCCTGCGCGATCGACGCGCGCAGGCTGACCAGCGCGCGCGGCAGGAACATCAGCGCATAAGCCATCAGGATGGTGAACAGGGTCTGGTAGAGCGGAAACGCGATGCGCACGGTGATGGTGACCAGCGCCAGCGCAATGACGACCCCCGGCAACGAGCCGACGATGTAATTGCAGCCCTCCAGCAGGCGCTGCAATGGCCCCGGCGCGCGGATCGAGATCCAGGCCATCGGCATGGCGGCGACCGTGGCGAGCAATGCGCCGGCGAGCGCCAGGAACAGCGTTTGGCCAAGCGCCAGCCCAATCTCGTCGAAGCGCCAGACAGCGGCGCCGCCAGCGGCAAGCCAGCCGCCGATGGTGACGAACGGCACGCCAAGCGCCAGCAGCGTGGTGACGACAAGCAAGGCCAGGCAAGGTCCGGTGGCCCGTCCCAGGCTTGTGCGCTGCTGATAGCGCGCGGCGCCGGAGCCGACGCGGGCATAGCGCTCCTCGCCGCGCACCAGCACTTCGAGGCCGAGCAGCACGAAACAGCAGCTCACCAGCACGCCAGCCAGCATGTTGGCGGCCGGCCCGTTGAAGGTCGACTGGAATTGGTCGACGATCGCCGTGGTGAAGGTGTCGAAGCGGATGAAGACATAGAGGCCGTACTCAGCCAGCAGATGCAGACCGACCAGCAGCGAGCCGCCGCAGATCGCGAGCCGCAATTGCGGCAGCACGACACGCCAAAACACGCGCCGGGGCCCAAGGCCGAGCGCGGCGGCGGCGTCCTCGAGGGCGGGATCGAGACGGCGCAGCGCCGCCGACACCGGCAGATACAGGAGCGGGAAATAGGCGATCACGGAAATCAGGACGCCGGCCCACAGGCCGTGCAGTCCTGGCACCATGGTGATCCAGGCATAGCTGTGCACGAAAGCGGGAATGGCGAGCGGCGCCACGCACAGCCACGCCCAGAACCGGGCGCCCGGCAGGTTGCTGCGCTCGGTCAGCCAGGCCAGTGCAACCGACAGCACGATGGTGATCGGCACGCAGAGCAGCACCAGCAGGACAGTGTTGACCAGAAGCTCGCCGACACGTGGCCGGAAGACCAGCGCCGAGACGGTTTCCCAGCCGGTCTGCACTGCGATCCAGATGATGAAGGCAAGCGGCAGCAGCGCCAGCAGCGCAACGAAGATAGCGACGATGACCAGCCAAAGCGGTACGCGCCGCCGAGACCTTCGGCCTGTGCCCGAAGGCAGGCCCGAGCGCGCAAGATCGACCGCAGACTGCATCAGGTCAGACGCCACGCCGTTGGCGCTCAGCTGCAGCAATTGAAGGACCGCGGTCGCGGTCGGGAACACAGCGTGTCGTCATCGACGAATGCCATCTCGAAAAACAAAATCACTCCCGCGGAAGGCGAATTCCCGCGGGAGCGTGGTCGGTTGTCCTTTTAGGAGGAATGCCAACTAAAGCAAGCCGGCTGCCGTCATCAGGTCGGTGACCTTCTTGGAGTTCAGCCTCGTGGCATCGACCTTTGGCGCCTGCAAATCGGCGAGCGGTACCAGCTTAGGGTTGGACTCCGCACCCTTGCCGACCGCGTATTCGAAGGAATCGCCGGTCTTCAGCACGTCCTGGCCGCCCTTGCCGGTGACCCATTTCAGGAAGGCCTGGGCTTCCTTCGGATGCTTGCTCGAAGCCAGCACACCGCCACCGGAGATCGAAACGAACGCGCCCGGATCCTGATTCTTGAAATAGTGCAACTCGACATTCTTGCTGTTTTCGCCGGTCTTGGCCTGATCGCCGAAATAGTAATAATGGTAGATCACGCCGCCTTCGATTTCGCCGGCGTTGACCGCCTTCATCACCGTGCTGTTGCCCTTGTAGGCGGTGAAATTGGTCTTCATCGCCTTCAGCCAGTCCGCCGTGGCGGCCTCGCCCTTGAGCTGAAGCAGCGCACTGACGATGGCCTGGAAATCGGCGCCCGATGGGGAAGCGGCCCAACGGCCCTTCCAGCTCGGATCCGCGAGGTCAAGCATCGACTTGGGTAGCTGGTCGGCGCTCAGCTTGGTCTTGTTATAGGCAAAGACCGTACTGCGCGCCGCGACGCCGACCCATTTGCCGCTGGCCGGCTGATAGTCCTGGGGAACCTGGGCCAGCGTGTCGGCTTCGACCGGCGCGAACAGGCCGGCATTTTCGACCAGCACCATGGCTGGCGAGTTTTCCGTCAGGAACACGTCTGCGGGCGAAGCAGCGCCCTCGGCGACGATCTGGTTCGAGAAATCGCTGTCGCCGCCATTGCGCACCGTTACCTTGATGCCGGTCTCCTTGGTGAAGCCTTCGGCCCACGCCTTGGTCAGGCTCTCGTGCTGGGCGTTGTAAACAATGATGCCATCATCTTCCGCCATCGCCGTACCGGCGAGCAGGGTGATTGCCAGCGCGGTGGCGCCGACGAGGGTGGAAAGGGCGTATTTCATGGCATGTCCTCGTTCTGCGGGTCTTCGATCTGTCAGGGCTGCACCTATCGATACCTGACCACGATAGTCAACATTGCTTTGCTGATTTTGATCGAGCGCCTGCAAAGTTTCGTGATTTGCCGCTAGTTTGGCTTGGACATTATTTCGCCGGCCACGTAACAAATCAGCGCCGAGACGCGAAAATCGGGGGAGTGAACTCTTGTGAGCGGCAAGAACGAGGCCGAGCTTTCCCGGCTGATGCGGGCCGCGATCGCGGGAGATGAAAGGGCCTATGCCGACTTTCTGCACCGGATTGCCGCGCTGGTGCGCGGTTTTGTCAGGCGCAAGATCGTGCAGGGCGGGGTCGATCCCGAGGATGTCGTGCAGGAAACGTTGCTGGCCATTCATGTGAAACGACATACCTGGCGCCAGGACGCGCCGGTGTTGCCGTGGATCTATGCAATCGCCCGCTTCAAGCTCATCGACGCGTTCCGGCGGCGTGGACGGCGCATCGAGGTCGATATCGACGATATCGCCGAGACATTCGCCGAGCCGGAAGCGGAAACCGTCAACGAGCGCGACATCAACCGGGCTTTGGATGGCCTGTCGCCGGCACAGCGCTCGGTGGTCTCAGCCGTGTCGGTGGAAGGCCGCTCTATCGGAGAGACGGCGGCAAGGTTCGGTATCAGCGAGACGGCGGTGCGTGTGTCGCTGCATCGGGGACTTGCCGCGATAGCCAAGCGATTCGGGCGGGAATGACATGAGGACGGACGATCTCATCAAGGCGCTGGACGCCGATGCCGGTAGCAAGGCGATGCCGTTGCAATCGGCCTGGTGGATGGCCGCCGGTGCTGCGGCGGTGATCGCCGCCGTCGTTTTCCTGCTGACCATCGGCCCGCGCCCGGACTTCATGGCGGCCGCGCATACGATGCGTTTTCTCTCCAAGTTTGTTTTCACCATCGTGCTTGCCGTCAGTGCCTTTGCCCTGGTCCGCGACTTGTCGACGCCGGGAGCTTCGACGCGCCGGGCAATGGCCTGGATGGCCGCGGCGCCGGTGCTGGTAGCCGTGGCGGTGGTTCTGGAGCTTTTCATGGTGCCGGAGGCGCTGTGGGGCACAAGGATGGTCGGCTCCAACATGATGATCTGCATGACATTCATCCCTTTGATCGGGATCGGACCGCTTGCCATCTTCCTGTGGATGCTGCGCTACGGCGCGCCGACACGACCGGTGCTTGCAGGCGCGGTCGCGGGTCTGCTCGCCGGCGGGCTGTCGGCGACCTTCTACGCCGCCCATTGCTTCGACGATTCGCCGCTTTTCGTTGCTACCTGGTACACGATCGCGATCGCTGGACTGGCGCTGCTTGGCGCGCTTGGCGGGCGATTTTTCGTGCGCTGGTAGTGCGCCACCGCGATCACGGCACGTGCTCACCGATCCTTGATCATCCCGGTAACTGTTTGTCGGCCTCGATCAGAACCGGTCCCGAAAAGAGCCTGCTGCTGACGCGAATCTGATCAGCGCGTCGGAACGGGATGCTCGCCGCGATAGTCGTAGAAGCCGCGCCCGGTCTTGCGGCCGAGCCAGCCGGCCTCGACATATTTCACCAGCAGGGGGCAAGGACGGTATTTCGAATCCGACAGGCCGTCGTGCAGCACCTGCATGATCGACAGGCAGGTATCGAGACCGATGAAATCGGCAAGCTGCAGCGGCCCCATCGGATGGTTGGCGCCGAGCCGCATGGCGGTGTCGATGGCGTCGACTGAGCCGACACCCTCATAGAGCGTGTAGATCGCTTCGTTGATCATCGGCAGCAGGATGCGGTTGACGATGAAGGCCGGAAAATCCTCCGAGACCGTGATCGTCTTGTCGAGCTGCTTGACAAAGGTCTTGGCCGCCTCGAAGGTCTGGTCCTCGGTGGCGATGCCGCGCACCAGTTCGACCAGCTTCATCAGCGGCACCGGGTTCATGAAATGTATGCCGATGAACCGCTCCGGCCGGTCGGTTTGCGCGGCAAGCCGCGTGATCGAGATCGACGAAGTGTTGGTCGCCAGGATGGCTTCGGGATTGAGCTGCGGACAGAGCTGGGCGTAGATCTTGCGCTTGACGGTCTCGTCCTCGGTCGCCGCCTCGATCACCAGATCGGCGCCGGCAAGATCCGCCATCGCTGGCGCGGAAGAGATGCGCGCCATCGCTTCGTTGCGCACCTTCTCTTCGAGCTTGCCGGAACCCACCTGGCGGGCCATGTTGCCGCTGATGGTGGCGATGCCCTTCTCGATGCGGTCGGGCGATATATCGTAGATCAGCACCTTGTAGCCCGAAAGCGCGGAGACATGGGCGATACCTCCGCCCATCTGGCCCGCGCCGATGATGCCGATCGTCTCGATCTTGCTCATTACACCGATCCCGTCAAAATGCCTTTGCGGCCTGCTTTTTGTGCGGTGCAAACTAAAAGGGCGGGGCGACTTCGTCTACCCCGCCCTCACTATTTAATACGCTTTGGCAGAAAGCGTCAAAGCGCCTTTTGCAACTCCGGCAGGATGACGAAGAGATCGCCGACGAGGCCGTAGTCGGCAACCTGGAAGATCGGCGCCTCCTCGTCCTTGTTGATGGCGACGATGACCTTCGAATCCTTCATGCCGGCGAGGTGCTGGATGGCGCCGGAGATGCCTACCGCGATGTAGAGATCGGGGGCGACGACCTTGCCGGTCTGGCCGACCTGCCAGTCGTTCGGCGCATAGCCGGCATCGACGGCGGCGCGGGAAGCGCCGACGGCGGCACCGAGCTTGTCGGCGACCGGCAGGATGACCTCCTGGAATTTTTCCGAGGAACCCAGTGCGCGACCACCTGAGATGATGATCTTGGCCGAGGTCAGTTCCGGACGGTCGGTCTCCGAGAGCTTGTTCTCGACGAAGGTGGACAGGCCCGGATTGGCCGCGGCCTTGACGGTCTCGATGGAAGCCGAGCCGCCCTCGGGTGCTGCCTGGAAGGAGGCGGTGCGCACCGTGATCACCTTCTTGGCGTCGCTCGACTGCACCGTCTGGATGGCGTTGCCGGCATAGATCGGCCGCTTGAAGGTGTCGGGCGATACGACTTCGATGATCTCCGATACCTGCGCGACGTCGAGCAAGGCAGCCACGCGCGGCGCGACATTCTTGCCCGACGAGGTCGCCGGCGCGATGATGGTGTCGTAGGCGCCTGCCAGCGACACGACGAGTGCCGCCGTCGGTTCGGCGAGACGCTCGGCGAGTTCGTCGGCTTCCGCGAGCAGCACCTTGGTGACGCCCTTCAGCTTGGCGGCAGCATCGGCTGCGCCCTTGGCGCTCTTGCCGGCCACCAGCACATGCACGTCCGAACCGATCTGCAGGGCCGCCGATAGCGCCTTGGCGGTCTGGTCGGAAAGGGTGGCGTTGTCGTGTTCGGCGATGAGGAGAATTGCCATTTTATCTATTCCTTTCCCGATAGCTTACAAAACGCCGGCTTCGTTCTTCAGCTTGTCGACCAGTTCGGCGACGCTCTTGACCTTGACGCCCGCCTTGCGGCCACCTGGCTCCTCGGTCTTGATGACCTTGAGGCGCGGCTTGACGTCGGCTCCGTAGTCGGCGGGCGATTTCTCGTCGAGCTGCTTCTTCTTTGCCTTCATGATGTTGGGCAGCGAGGCATAGCGCGGCTGGTTGAGGCGAAGGTCGGCGGTCACGATCGCCGGCATCTTCAGTTCCACGGTCTGCAGGCCGCCATCGACTTCGCGCGTCACCTTGGCCTTGTCGCCGTCGAGCACGACCTTGGAAGCGAAGGTGCCCTGCGCCCAGCCCAGAAGCGCCGCCAGCATCTGGCCGGTCTGGTTGGAATCGTCGTCGATCGCCTGCTTGCCGAGGATGACGAGGCCCGGCTGTTCGGCGTCAACGACGCCCTTCAGCACCTTGGCGACGCCGAGCGGCTCGGTCTGCTCGTCGGTCTTGACCAGAATGGCGCGGTCGGCGCCCATGGCGAGTGCGGTGCGCAGGGTTTCCTGCGCCTGCTGCGGGCCGATCGACACGACGATGATCTCTTCCGCCTTGCCGGCTTCCTTCAGCCGGATTGCTTCTTCCACCGCGATCTCGTCGAACGGGTTCATCGCCATCTTGACGTTGGCGAGTTCAACCGCCGAACCATCGGCCTTCACGCGAACCTTCACATTCGCATCCACAACCCGCTTCACGGGCACAAGGATTTTCATTTGCCTGTCACCTCTCTTGAGATAGTTGGGCGCGCCTATAGCAGCCTGCGCCCCTGCGGAGTTGTCGAAAGCCGACATTCCGGATGGAAATTCTGGTCTTTGACCGCCTTAGGCTGCGGCGGAGACGTTTCCGTAGTTGCGGCAACCCTGCACGTCAATACGCCGCAAGCTGCTCAAATCGGTTCAGTCCGAGCTGGACGCGTTTCCTCGCCCCCAGCGCGGTGTCGCGGCGGGTGGGACGGGGATCAGCGGTTCCGTGGCAACCGGCTGTTGGTTGGGAGCGCTGGGCGCGACATCTTCGTCAGGGCCTGCAAACAGCGGCACACCGCGGCTGCGCAATATGAGCACCAGAACGGCGCCGGCGATGATGCCGCCGATGTGGCAGGCCCAGGAGATCTGATCCTCGCCGCCGGCGGCAAACATCACCACCTGGAACAGCACCCACAGAATGAGCGGGATGAAGGCCGGAATGCGCAACGGGATGCGGGCAAAGGCCAGCACCCAGACCTTTACTCTGGGATAAAGGATCAGATAGGCGACGACCACGCCGGCGATGGCCCCGGACGCGCCGATCAGCGGCACCTGCGAATCCCAGGCGACGAGCCCCTGGAATGCCGCTCCCGCAACGGCGCACAACAGGTAGAAGATGAGATAGCGGATGTGGCCGAGCGCATCCTCGACATTGTCGCCGAACACCCACAGGAACAGCATGTTGCCGCCGAGGTGGAAGATGTCGGCGTGCAGGAAGGAATAGCTGAGATAGCTCAGGCTTTCGGGGATGACGACAAAGCGCGGGTCGAGTTCGGCGGTGTCATGCACGACCGACGGGATGAAGCCGAGGCCAAGCACGGCGGCATTGGAGAAATTCTCGCCGCCGATCGCAGTGATGAGGTAGACCAGGGCGTTGACCGCGATCAGCCCGATCGTCACATATTGCAGCCTGATGTGCCGCAGCCTGTTGGTATCGTAGAGCGGGATGAACATGCCGCAGGCCCCTTCCGCTTTCGACAATCAGCGGTTCTTGCCCGGAACCCATAACACGTCGGCGTTTCCGTTGTCATTGACCGCCCGGGCGGCGACAAACAGGAAATCCGAGACGCGGTTGATGTATTTCAGTCCGTCGCGGTTGACGTGTTCGTTCGGGTCCTGGGCCAAGGCCACCATCAGCCGTTCGGCCCGCCGTGCCACGGTGCGGGCGAGGTGCAGGGCGGCCGCTGCCGGTGTACCGCCATTGAGCACGAATGATTTGAGCGGCTGAAGCTGCTTGTTGAGCAGGTCGATCTCCTTCTCGACCCGATCGGTCTGCACGGCGACGATGCGAAGCGGCTCATAGCCGAGCGGCTTGCCGTCGTCGGGCACGGCGAGATCCGCGCCGAGATCGAATAGATCGTTCTGGATGCGGGAGAGCATGGCGTCGATCGCGGGGTGGCTCGATGCCGTGTGGATCCTGGCGATGCCGATGCAGGCATTGGCCTCGTCGACGGTGCCGTAGGCGTCCACCCGCAGATCGGATTTCAGTCGCCGCTCGCCGGTGCCGAGACCCGTGGTGCCGTCATCGCCGGTGCGGGTGTAGATCTTGTTGAGCTTGACCACGTCGCCTCCCGGCAGCCGATATCTCACTTGCGGGTGAAATACACCGCAAGCAGGATCAGCGCCAGCGCCACGGCCTGCAACAGAACGCGCGTCTGCATCAGCTTGTTCGAGGTGAAGCCGGAACCGCCTCGCATCATGTTGATGAGGCCGCGAACGAGGACGATCACCACGGCGACCATGACCAGGATGGCGAGGATGTTGAAGACGGATGCCATTATTGCGTTTCCAGTTGTTTGGCTTCAGGCTCGCTTGGCGAGCAGGCGATAGAGCATCGAAGCGGGCAGGATGCGTTTGAGCGCCGCACCGATCCTGGCCGGCACTGTTACCACATAGTGCGGGCGCGGGCGCCGCGACAGAAGTGCATGGCGCAGCGCCGCGTGGACCACTTCCGGTCCGGGCTTCAAGGCCGATTGACTGCCGCCGGCCCGCAGCCGCTCCAGTTGCGCCGCATAGTCGAGGCGGTGGACTGAAGTCTCGTGCTCGATGTTCTTCAAGAACCAGGGAAGCGCGTTGCTGGCGATCTTCGAGTTTACCGGCCCTGGCTCGATCAGAGAGACATGGATGCCGCTGCCAGCCAGTTCCTGGCGCTGGCACAGCATCAAGGCCTCCAAGGCGTGTTTCGATGCCGAATAGGCGCCGCGAAAACGCACTGGCATCAAGCCGAGGATCGACGAGCAGTGGACGATGCGGCCGTGCCCCTGGCGGCGCATCACCGGCACCAGCCGGCGGGTCAGGTCATGCCATCCGAAGAAATTCGCCTCGAACTGCTCCTTGAGCGCGGCAACGGGCAGATCCTCGACGGCGCCGCCTTGCGCATAGGCGCCATTGTTGAACAGGGCATCGAGCCGGCCGCCGGTGCGGTCGAGCACCGCCGCCACCAGCGCGGCGATGGAATCCGGTTCGCAATAATCGAGATAGAAAGCCTCGATACCGTCGGCCTCGAGTGCGACGATGTCCTGCGGCTTGCGCGCGGTCGCGAACACCCGCCAGCCTTCCGCCTTCAACGCACGGGCGCAATACGCACCAATTCCGGAAGATGCGCCGGTGACGATGATCGGGCGCAACTCTTGCGTTGAACTGTTCGTGGTTTCGCCAAGGGTTGCCATTTGCCGCAATCCCTTCCCATATTCCCGGCGTGGAGACAATTGGAGGGCACGGTTCTTGTTGCGGAAGATCGTTGCACTCAAACGGGTCCTCTACGACGCGCTTGGCCATTTCAACACCGATGACGGCTGGGCGATGGCCAGCCATCTGGCGATCACATCGTTGATGGCCCTGTTCCCATTCCTGATCTTTGCCACCACGCTGGCGAGCTTCCTCGGCGCGCAGGCGTTCTCAGACACGGCCGTGCACCTTGTGTTCGACACCTGGCCCGAGCAGATCGCCAAGCCGATCGCGCGCGAAGTGCTCAATGTGCTGACCGTCAGGCGCACCGATCTCTTGACCTATGGCGTGCTGCTTGCCGCCTACTTCGCCTCGAACGGCATCGAGGCGCTGCGCACGTCGCTCAACCGCGCCTATCGCGTCTCGGAAACGCGCGGCATCATCTACCGCCGGGTGCAGAGCATCATCTTCGTGCTCATCGCAACGGCCGGGTTTCTGGCGATCAGCGTGCTTCTGGTGTTCGCGCCGCTGCTGGCGCGGCTCGCCGAAGCCCATATCGACTGGATCAAGCCCTATATGGGAACCATCACGCTGTGGCGTTATGTGATCGCCTCGGCGGTCATCGTCGGCGGATTGTTTGCCGTCCATTTCTGGTTGCCGGCGGGCAAGCGCCGCCTGGTGTCGATCGTCCCGGGCATCATCTTCACGCTTTCCGGATGGCTTGTCGGCTCGACTGTCTTCGCCACCTATCTCGACCACTTCTCGTCCTACGTGACGACCTATGCCGGCCTCGCCTCGATCATGATCGCCGTGGTCTTCCTCTACATGGTCTCGGCGATCTTCATCCTTGGCGGCGAGCTCAATGCCGCGATCAGCCGCTATCTGGAGGCCCGCGCCCGGGTTGGATGACGGCCGAATTGGAGGATTTGGGAACTGGAGAATTGAAGAATTGAAGAATTGAAGAATTGAAGAAGTGGCACCCAGCACCGGATGGCCCCATTTTCCTCAATTCCTCAATTCCTCAATTCCTCAATTCCTCAATTCCTCAATTCCTCAATTCCTCAATTCCTCAATTCCTCAATTCTACAATTCCACCCTTGGTCTGCCGCGCCGTTGCCAGGCCGACTCCGAATGTGGTGATCGCCATGCCGGCAATCTGCAGCGCGTTGAGTTGCTCGTCGAACAAGGCCCAGGCGATGATGGCCGTCACCGCCGGCACCAAATAGAACAACGAGGCCACTTTCGACATCTCGCCGTCGCGGATCATCACCATCAGCAGGAAGATGGCGCCGAGCGACAGCACCAGCACCAGCCAGGCCATGGCGAAGATCAATTCGCCATTGATGACGACCGTATGCGTCTCGAAGGCGAGCGAAGCCAGGAGCATCAGCGAGGCGCCGCCGACATATTGCCACATGGTCGCCGCGACGAGGTCGCCGCCGGATGCGAAGCGCTTCTGCCAGATGGTGCCGGCGCTCATGCCGAGCACCGAGACCAGCGAGGCGACCAGTGTCGCCGCTGTTACGCCGCCGCCGAGCGCGCCGAGCTTCGGCCACAGCACGATGACGATGCCGACGAGGCCGATGCCAAGGCCAAGCCAGTGGCGTGGCAGGATCGCCTCGCCGAGAAGCTTGCCGGCAAGCACCGCCGTGATCAGCGGCTGCAGGCCGACGATCAGGGCCGAAAAGCCGGCCGGCATGCCGTGGTGGATGGCCCAGAACACGGCACCGAGATAGACGCCGTGCATCAGTATGCCGGCGCCGGTGGCATGCAATGCCTCCTCGCGGGTGGCTCCCTTCGAGCCCAGCACCAGCATCAGGACGGCCAGCAGGATGGCGGCGATGACGAAACGCGCGGCAAGGAAGGTGAACGGCTCCGCCCATGGCATGGCATAGCGCGCGCCGATGAAACCGGTCGCCCACAAGACGACGAAGGTGGCGGGAATGAACCGCTTGATGCTGTGCATGTTCCGGACACCGCCGTGCTGGGGAGAAGTTGAATGTGGCGCTGCTCTACTGCGCTTCAATGCGACGCGCAAAGTGAAACCGTTGATCCATACATCATCGGAATTCAACGGCCGGTGCATTTGGCAGGCCGTTCTCTGGTCTTTTCGGGCTCAAAGCCCGACTGCCCGCCTGATGTCTTCGGGTGATGCGCCGGCATGGCGCAAGGCGGCAAGGCCGGTATCGCCGAGGCTCTTGGACAGCTTTCGTCCATCCGGCCCGAGGATGAGACGATGATGGAAATAGGCAGGCTGCGGCAGCCCGAGGAGTTCCTGCAGCAGGCGCTGCACGGCGGTGGCCGAAAACAGATCCTGCCCGCGCACGACGTGGCTGATGCCTTGCAGCGCATCGTCCATGACGACCGCGAGGTGGTAGCTGGTCGGGATGTCGCGGCGCGCCACGATCACGTCGCCCCACTCCTGCGGGCGGGCTTCGATAGAGCGTGCCACAAGCAGCGTCTCGTCGGAATACTCGGTCCATGACAGGGCCTTGCCGACACGGACCATGGCCGCGCCGACATCCAGTCGCCAGGCGAAAGGCGTGTTTTCGGCGATCCGCCGCTTGCGTTCCTTCATCGGCAGCGCCTTGTCGGCGGCGGGATAGAGCGGTACGCCGTCGGGATCGCGCGGCCAGTCGCGTCCGTGCTTTTCGCTGTCGGTGATAAAGGCGCGGATCTCGCCGCGGCTCATGAAGGCGGGATAGACAAGTTCTTCCGCGATCAGCCGGTCAAGCATCGCCTTGTACTCGGCGAAATGCTCCGACTGGCGGCGCACCGGCTCTTCCCAGGCGAGCCCCAGCCATTTCAGATCGTCAAGCACGCCGGCCTCGAATTGCGGCGTGCAGCGCGTGGTGTCGATGTCCTCGATGCGCAGCAGCAGGCGGCCGCCAGCCTGTGTCGCGAGCTTCTGGTTGAGCAGCGCCGAATAGGCGTGCCCGAGATGCAGTTCGCCATTGGGGCTGGGCGCGAAGCGGAATGTCAGGAGTGTCATCTCTTCTGAGGCAATCGGGTTGTGTGGCGGTTTTGCCAATTGCTACCGTGCAGCCGGTCGAGGAACAAGAAAGCATGCAGCGTATCGTGACATCGGACGACATTGCCCGGGGGCTCGACGCGCTTTGCGTGATCGACCCACGCCTGGAAAAGGTGCGCGGCATGGCCGGCGAGGTGCCGCTGCGTCTCTCCGAGCCGGGGTTTCGGAGCCTGGCGTCGATTGTCGTTTCCCAGCAAGTGTCGCGCGCCAGCGCCGATGCGATCTTCGGCCGGCTGACCAAGCTCGTCGATCCGCTGACGCCGCAGGCTATCCTGGCTGCCGGCGAAGACATGTTTCGCGAGGCCGGCCTGTCGCGGCCGAAGCAGCGCGGCCTGATCGCAATTGCGAAAGCCGTGGTCGACGGCCTCGACCTGCATCACCTCTGTTCGCTCGATGCCCAGGAGGCGATCACGACGATGACGGCGGTGCCGGGCATCGGTCCGTGGACGGCGGAAGTATACCTGTTGTTTGCCGCCGGGCATCCCGACATCTTCCCCGCGCGCGACGTCGCCTTGCAGAGCGCGGTCGGCCATGCACTCGGCATCGACCCGCGTCCGCCGGAGAAAACGCTGATCCAACTCGCCGAATCATGGAGCCCGTGGCGAGGTGTCGCATCGCGGCTTTTCTGGTCCTATTATCGCGAAACCAGAGGGCGGGACGCCGCACCACCGGCCTGAAACCGCAAAAAAGCATGAAAATCCTATCTTTTTGCTGCTTCGACGACGCGACAATCCGCTTCACATCCCTGTCATGTCGGGCTTACAGTATCCTCGCCGTTCGGTTCTAGAACCAAGGAGGTAAACACGTGACGGTTGCCGTATCTCCGGATGGGCTTCCAGCACTTGTGCTGAATGCGGATTACCGTCCGCTCAGCTATTACCCTTTGTCGCTCTGGTCCTGGCAGGACGCGATCAAGGCGGTGTTCCTCGATCGGGTGAACATCGTCGCCGAATACGAGCACGCCGTGTCCTCGCCGACCTTCTCGATGAAGCTGCCGAGCGTGGTCAGCCTGAAGGCCTATGTGAAGCCGTCGAGGCATCCGGCCTTCACCCGCTTCAACGTCTTCCTGCGCGACCGATTCCAGTGCCAGTATTGCGGCACGCCGGAGGACCTGACCTTCGATCACGTCATTCCCCGCCACCGTGGCGGTGCCACGACCTGGGAGAACGTCGTTGCCGCCTGCTCGCCCTGCAACCTCAGGAAAGGCGGCATGATGCCGGCGCACGCCAAGATGTGGCCGCTGCAAAAGCCTTTCCAGCCGACGGTGCATGATCTGCACAATAATGGCCGCCTGTTCCCGCCCAACCATCTGCATGAAAGCTGGATGGATTATCTCTACTGGGATGTCGAACTCGAACCCTGAGATCGGGCCAGCTCGGTCGCTCACTTATCAGCGGCTTCGCGCTTGAGGACCGGCTTCCCCCACTCCGTCGCTGCTTCGCAGCGCCACCTCTCCCCCCTCCGGAGGGAGAGGAAGGGAACCCAGCGTGAGGAGCGGTGGCTAGAATAAGTTCGCGCCCTTCCTCTACCCCGTCGATCGGGGGAGAGGTGGCTCGGCGAAGCCGAGACGGAGTGGGGGTCGATCTGGCTCGGACGTCGAACGCCGCGCGATCCGACTCAGCCTGGCCAATTTTGGCTCAGTCGCGCGTGAAAGCGCCGCGGAAAGCGACGGCGGCGAGGATCAGGCTGGCGATGGCGTTCCACCCGGCCAGCGACAGGCCAAGGATGCGCAGCGCCGCCTTGTCACAGGATGGCGGCACGAACTTGTCGAGCGCGTCGAGCACGCCCTTGCCGCCGGTGTCGACCGGTCCAGCACCCGCGGTGCAATCGGTCGGGCCGGCCCACCACTGCCATTCGACGCCGGAGTGATAGACGCCGAGATAGAGGCCATAGAGCATCAGCAGGCCGCCGACAGCCAGCAGGCCGCGCGTCAGCCAAGCCGGCGCGTGCAGCATCGATGCTATCGCCGCCAGCACCATCAGCGGCGCGCCGATATAGTAGGGCGTGCGCTGCTCCAGGCAGAGGTGGCAGGGAATGTAGCCGCCGAGATACTGGAAGCCGAGCGCCGAGCCGACGGTGGCGGCCATGGCGACGGCGAGGAACAGAGCCGTGCGCGTCCGCTGGCGCCCGGCGTCGGCATTCATGGTCGCTGTCATTTCAATCGGCTCCGTCCGGCTCGCAATGGCTGTCTTCAGAGGGCGTATTTGACTGTTACATAGAGCAAAATCAGGGCGGCGGCGGCGGTCCCTGCAATCAGGCCGAGGCGCTTTTCGATGAAATCGCGGATCGGCTCGCCATAGCGGCGCAAAAGCCAGGCGAGCAGCAGGAAGCGACCACCGCGCGCCACGATCGCCAGCACCGTGAACAGCAGCAAATTGACGCCGATGACGCCCGATAGGATCGTCACCACCTTGATCGGCGGCAAATGGGCAGCGCCCGAAGTGATCAGCATCAGGATGATGAAGCCGACACCCGCGCCCGCGCGCAGCGTCTCGAACTCGTCGTATTTGCCGTAGAATTCGAGGATCGGCCGCGCCACCGCGTCATAGGCATAGTGGCCGATAAACCAGCCGGCGATGCCGCCCAGCACCGAGGCGACGGTGGCGATCAGCGCATAGCGGTAGGCGCGATCCGGCCGCGACAGCGCCATCGGCAGATAGAGCACGTCGGCCGGCACCAGGAACACCGAGCTTTCGACGAAGGCGATGAAGGCCAGCCACCATTCGGCCGATTTGCGGGCCGCCAGCGACAAGGTCCAGTCATAAAGTCCGCGAAGCATCGCCACTCCTAACGCATGTCGCCCAAAATTGCGCAGCGAACTTCTCCGACAGCCGCGCTTTGATGCGCCGCTTGTCTAGAAAGATTTGCCGCACCGCACAATGGCAGCGCGGTCACGAAATCGAAAGACGCAGTTTGGTCGCATCCGGCATGCCGGAGAATTCATGCCGGAGAATTGGCCAGCCGCAGAATTGGCCAGTTGACGAACAGGCCCCCAACCGTATAGTCCCGCGCCATCCAGGCCGCCCGGCCTGAGCCCCTATGGCGGAATTGGTAGACGCGCTCGACTCAAAATCGAGTTCCGCAAGGAGTGCTGGTTCGATCCCGGCTAGGGGCACCAAACTTTCTTCCTGCAGCCAATTCACGTTTCTGGACCGGCTCTACCGCCGTCCCAGCAGGCTCTTCATGCGGTTGCGCAGCAGGCGGGCCATGTTGCGGGTCTCGCGGTAGAGGTGCAGTTGCGAGGCGGCCTGGCGGGTGAGGCGGTCGGCGTCCGGCGTCAGGCCGATCACCAGCGTGCCCATCGGCTTGCGCTCGGCCCACAGCCGGCTCATCACCGGATGGTCGGGCACGGAGCAGGAATCGGTCATCATGATGTTGGGATCGTCGAGATGCTGCCTGGTCACCTCGATCGTCAGCAGCGTGCCCGGCGAATAGGAGGCAAGCGTCTCGTCATAGGCCGTCTTCCAGGTGTAGGCGACGCCGGTTTCGACGAAGACGATCAGGCAGGCGATGGTGCGGCCGTCGAGCGTCAGCGAATGGATGCGGCACATGTCCTGCTCGGCCAGCCGGTGCACCGCCTCGCGGGCGAAGGCGGCGCGGTAGCGGTCGATCGCCATGGCGGTGCGTTCGCGGCCCTTCCAGCCGGCCGCCTCCAGCGTCAGGAAGCTCTCGATGGCGTGGCGGATGTCTTCGGGTCCGCGCGCCACGACATGCTCCAGCCTGCCGAGGTCGCCGAGGCGGCGCTTCAGGCGGCGGAACTCGCGATAGTGGTGCGGGCGCAGCGAGGCCTTGAGATAGTCGTCGCCATCGGCTTCGCTCTCCAGCGCCGGGCGCTGCGTCTGGCCGGTGGTGACCAGCATCAGGCCGCGCGTCTCGGCCACGGTGGCAATCAGGCTCGCTGCCGGGCCATCGAGCCGGATGTCGGGCAGGACGAACACTTTCGGCAGCTTCAGATGCGGGCGCGACAGCATCGCGAAGAAATCCTCGACGACGCCGACCGGATCGTCGCGGTCGACCAGCGGCGTGCCAAGCGGGCCGAACGGGCTCGACCATGTGCGCATGACCGGCACGCCGAGCGGCACGGCCGGCCGCTCCACCGAGAACGGCACCAGGAGCCGCAGCCGGTTGCGGTATTCGTCGCCGTCGCGGATGACCGCCAGCCGCACCTCGCGATCCTCCAGCCGCGGCATTGCGGGTGCCAGGAAGCGCGGGTTGAAGAAGACGTTGGGCTCGACCGTGCGGGCGCAGAGATAATCCAGCTCCTCGACCAGGTCGAAGCCGGCCGATGCCGGGTAGATGGCGAGTTTTCGCTCGGGCCGGTTGTTGGCGAGGATCTCGATATGGGCGGGGTCGGGGTCGCGGGCCAGTCCGGCAAGGCCCGACACCATGGCGCCGGCGCTGCCGCCGCTGGTTTCCTCAAGCAACGGGATGGCGGCCATCACGCGGCTCCTTTCGCAGGCACGAAGATGAGCATGACGATGCCGAGCTTGCGCCACACCGTGAAGGAGAGCGCGCTGGCTTCGAAGATCATGGCAAAGGCGGTGGCCATGGCCGCGCCCCACAGGCCGAACATCGGGATCAGCACCACGTTGAGGCCGATGTTGAAGGCCAGCGTCATGGCATAGACCGCGGCGCAGATGTTCTGGTTACCGCTCATCGTCAGCAGGCTCTCGCACGGGCCGACGGCGGCGCGGGCGACGACGCCGAAGACGAGCAGGAACAGCAGGGGATAGCCGCTGCCGAATTCAGGGCCGAACAGCACCAGCATCGGTTCGCCGAGCGCCAGCACCAGCAGCGCCATCAACAGCGATGGCCAGAACGTCCACGACACCGTCTCGCGGGCAAAGGCGGCGAGCCTTTGCGGGTCGCCATGGGTGAACTGCGCATAGCGCTGGGCAACGCCGGCCTTGACGGCGAAATAGACGAAATGCACCAGCGCCAGCGTCTTCACCGTGGCGAAATAGACGGCGACGTCGTTGGGATCCATATAGGCGCCGACCATCAGCACGTCGGCATTGGTGAGCAGGAAGAAAAAGCTTTCGACCAGGAAGATCGGCAGCGAGACGACGAACCATTGCGCGAAATGCACCTTCATCGGCCCGGCCGGGATCTGCCTTTCCATGCGCTGGGTGACGCCGATGAGCTGACCGAGCGTGGTGGCGTAGGTGGCGGCGATCGAGGCGAAGATGGCGGTCTTTGCGTCGGGGGCGTAGCCCGCCGCGAGCATCAGCGCCATGAACAGCAGGATCAGGATGGGTCGCACCAGATAGGTCGGCGACAGGGCAAACAGCGCCCAGCTGTTAGCGCGTGCCAGACCCGACAGAAGGTCCGACATGGCGATCATCGGCAGGCAGATGACGCCGAGGATGAACGGGATCACATAGTAGTTTTCGATCCAGGGTGCCGCCAGCCAGACGCCGAGCGCGCCGAGCCCGGCGATGAGCGTGGAGGCGATCAGCACGAACAGGCGGCTGGCCAGCACGATGCCGCGCAGTTCGTCCATCAGGCCGCGCTCGCGGTATTCGGGAATGAAGCGGATGACCGAGGTGTGGAAGCCGAGGCAGGCGAGGTTGCCGACGATCACCATCGTCACCCAGACGAGGACGAAGATGCCGTATTCGAACGAGCCCATCCAGCGCGCCATAAGCACCTGGCTGATGAAGGCGATGACGGCGCTGACGATGCGGATGGCGAAGGCGATGACCGACATGCGGCCCGCCTCGCCGCGCTCGTCGGCGGTGAACAGCACGGCATCGATGCGGCCAAGCAGCGGCCTCATGCGCAGCGCCCAACGCTGCGGCAAGAACCGCCCGGCAGTCGTGGCCGCGGAAAAGCGCACCCCGATTTCTCTCCGTTTTCCGCTTCTTTTTCAGGGTTGGGTGTAGCGGAGACACATTAAGAAACGGTTGGGTGAGGAGGGTGGGTGCGGCACGCGCATTCGTCATGCCGGCATGACGAATGGCGAGCGAACGCTGGGGAGTTGCTGGAGGCGAAGGGCCCCAGGCCGACCGGTGCAGGACGCGGCTTTTGCATCATGCAGGTCGCTGGCGAGATCGAAGAGAATAAGAATAGGCGATTATCCCCTTCAAACGAGCACGCTTGAAAGGAAGGCTTGCAAGAGCCAAAGGTCAATATGGCAGCTCAGCCGGATAGAGCGCCCAATTGCTAATCGGAGGTCGCGGGTTCAAGCCCCGTCCATCCTTTAGAAGCAATTAGCGGTTGGTCTGAATGGCGTGGGGAAAGATATCGATCCACATACGACGTGCGGTTTTGACAGTCGCGTATTCCCATTCCACTTCGATCAGCGGTAGCGCTTGCTCCAGTCGCTTTGCGGCCAGAACTTCATTGCAGCACAAGCGAATAATGCTCAGCTTGTCGAATTTGTCGCCCTTCGGGGTAACGCCATATCGCTTTGCGAGTTGCTTCATGTCGCCGTCTATCGCGACAAGAATTGCGTCGTTTTCCATGGCGGTTATGCATACCACATCGTCCGGCGTACGCTCCGGCAAGGCGTTCCGATGATAGATTACTGTGTGCCCGAATTCTTCGAGTTTTCTGCCAACAGAATCAGGAACACCGGCGTCCAGAAAGGTTCGAAGCGTGGGCTTCTTCTTGCTCAAGCAGCGGCATCGTATTTTATGGCCGCCGCGATATCCGCCTCCGTGAGAGTTGGATATTCGCGCTTAATATCCTCGACCGAATAGCCGGCATCATGGAATGCCTTTACGCTCCGGACAGGAATGCGAGTTCCGGCAATGACAACCTGGTTGTTAGCCACGCCGCGATGGCGGTCAAACTTACCAATGTCATCGCTATCTCGCTTATTCATCGCTTGGACTTGCTCACGCAGAGTGCCGACGACAACCCTTAGAGGAATTTGCAGAACGGCCTGACCGGATCCCGCTTCCTGAAGCGTTTCGTCGTCCCCTCTAATGACGACTCGCTTGCCTAGAACATACAGGGTGCTCTTAACCCACATGTCATCGCCAAGGTGTGCGAGATCGCCCTTAACCTCTTTCAGATGCGAGAGCGTTATCCGCGTCTCGTTCCGAAGCTGATTGAGAACCTTGAGCGAAAGCAGGTCGCGAAAGGAATACAGGCGAGAATAGGTCCGACGATCACCGCCATAGATGATACTCGGAACAAAGAACTGGTCACGATCCCATGTGCCAAGTTGGCGCTTGCTCACACCGGTCAGACGAGCGGTCTGATCGATAGTGAAAGCAGCAATGACCGTGTTTGAGTCTAGCTTGGCCATAATGCATCCTACGCGCGCTTTGAGGCCATAAAAAGAGGCGATTTACCCACAAGTGAAGCCCACTTGTCACTTTCGGAAGCTTTAAGATCCGGGCGGTTGGAGGAATTTATTGTTGAACAGGAAGCCGCCGGAATCGGTCCCTTCGATGAGGTCGCCTTTCTAGAAGCGGTCCCCAAAGTGATCAAACACGAGCGACAACCAGATCAAACACGGCGTTCTGGATCATTGGGCCGGAAAGTGAATTCCGCAAGGTAGCAAGCGCGGCGCTAGGCGCCCCCCCTCTGGCCTGCCGGCCATCTCCCCCTCAGGTGGGGAGATGGCTAATCGCTGACGTCAGCGCCGCCCCTCATCCGCCCTTCGGGCACCTTCTCCCCGTATAGTGACGGGAGAAGGAATAGCGCCCTTACGCGAACGCCCCGTGGCAATGCTTGTATTTCTTCCCCGAACCGCAGGGGCAGGCTTCGTTGCGGCCGACCTTGCCCCAGGTGGCAGGGTTGTTGGGGTCGCGGTCTTCGGGGGCGACGACGGCGGTTGTCTCCGGGCGGACCAGCAGCGCCGTCTCGCCGCCTTCGAAGTCATTCTCGCCGGTGGTGCCGTCGATATGGGTGCCGAACATGTCGGGGGCTTCGGGCGGCGGCGCTTCGGCGGCCTGGCGGACCAGTTCGACGCGCATCAGCTGCGCGGTGACGGCCTGGCGCAGATTGCCCAGCATCGCCTGGAACAGCTCGAACGCCTCGCTCTTGTACTCCTGCAGCGGATCGCGCTGGGCGTAGCCGCGGAAGCCGACGACCGAACGCAGATGGTCGAGATTGACGATGTGCTCGCGCCACAGATGGTCGAGCGTCTGCAGCACCACCGAACGTTCGACATAGTTCATCACCTCGGGGCCGAAGCGCTCGGCGCGCTCCCTGGCGGCGGCGTCGGCGGCCTGCGCGATACGCTCGCGGATATCGTCCTCGGCGATGCCCTCTTCCTTGACCCACTCTTCGATCGGCAGGTCGAGGTTGAGGAATTCGGCGGCCTCGGCCTTCAGGCCGGCAACATCCCACTGCTCGGCATAGGCGTTTTCGGGAATGGCCTTGGCGACGATCTCGTCGATGACGCCCTCGCGCATCTCGGCGATGGTTTCGGAGAGACCTTCGCCGTCCATCAGCTCGATGCGCTGCTCGAACACCACCTTGCGCTGGTCGTTGGAGACGTCGTCATATTTCAGCAGGTTCTTGCGGATGTCGAAGTTGCGCGCCTCGACCTTCTTCTGCGCCTTTTCCAGCGCCTTGTTGATCCACGGATGGATGATGGCCTCGTCTTCCTTGAGGCCGAGCTTCTGCAGCATGCCGTCCATGCGCTCGGAGCCGAAGATGCGCATCAGGTCGTCCTGCAGCGACAGGAAGAATTTCGAGCGGCCGGGGTCGCCCTGGCGACCGGAACGGCCGCGCAGCTGGTTGTCGATGCGGCGCGATTCGTGGCGCTCGGTGGCGAGCACGTAGAGACCGCCGGCAGCCAGCGCCTTTTCCTTCAGGCGCTCGACGTCGGCCTGGATTTCCTTTTCGCGCGCTTCGCGCTCCGGACCGGCCGGCATGTCGCCGAGTTCCTCTTCGATGCGCATCTCGGCGTTGCCGCCAAGCTTGATGTCGGTGCCGCGGCCCGCCATGTTGGTGGCAATGGTGATGGCGCCCGGCTTGCCGGCCTGGGCGACGATGGCGGCCTCGCGCTCGTGATGGCGGGCGTTGAGCACCTCGAAACCGGTGAAGCCTTCCTTGCGCAGGCGCTCGGCCAGCTGCTCGGACTTTTCAATGGACGTGGTGCCGACCAGCGTCGGCTGGCCCTTGGCGCTGGCTTCGCGGATCTCCCTGACGATCGCCTTGTATTTCTCCTCGACCGTCCGGTAGACCTCGTCGTCCTCGTCGATGCGGATGACCGGAAGATTGGTGGGGATCTCGGTGACGTCGAGATTGTAGATGTTGCCGAATTCCTCGGCCTCGGTCAGCGCCGTGCCGGTCATGCCGGAGAGCTTCTTGTAGAGGCGGAAATAGTTCTGGAAGGTGACGGAGGCGAGCGTCTGGTTCTCCGGCTGGATCGCCACATGCTCCTTGGCTTCGAGCGCCTGGTGCAGGCCCTCCGAATAGCGACGGCCCGGCATCATGCGGCCGGTGAACTCGTCGATGATGACGATCTCGCCGTTGCGCACGATATAATCCTTGTCCTTCTGGAACAGCCGGTGCGCCTTCAGCGCGTTGTTGACGTGGTGGACGATGGCGACGTTCTCGACGTCGTAGAGCGACTCGCCCTTGAGTAGGTCGGCGTCGCGCAAAAGGTTTTCGAGCTTCTCGGTGCCTTCCTCGGTGAAGATCGAGGTCTTCTGCTTTTCGTCGATCTCATAATCCTGCGGCTGCAGCTGGATGATGAAGGTGTCGATGGTGTTGTACATTTCCGAACGGTCCTCGAGCGGACCGGAAATGATCAGCGGCGTGCGCGCCTCGTCGACCAGGATGGAATCGACCTCGTCGACGATCGCGTAATTGTGACCGCGCTGCACCATCTGGGCGCGCTCATACTTCATGTTGTCGCGCAGGTAGTCGAAGCCGAGCTCGTTGTTGGTGGCGTAGGTGACGTCGGACGCGTAGGCGATGCGGCGTTCCTCGTCGGACAGGCCGTGCACGATGACGCCGACCGAGAGGCCGAGGAATTTGTAGACGCGGCCCATCCATTCGGAGTCGCGCGTGGCGAGGTAATCGTTGACGGTGACGACATGGACGCCGTTGCCGGCGAGCGCGTTGAGGTAGACCGGCAGCGTCGCCACCAGGGTCTTGCCCTCGCCGGTGCGCATCTCGGCAATGCCGCCATTGTGCAGCACCATGCCGCCGATCAGCTGGACATCGAAGGGTCGCATGCCGAGCACGCGGCGCGCCGCCTCGCGCGCAGTGGCGAAGGCTGGCACCAAAAGGTCATCGAGCGTGGCGCCGTTGGCGATGTCCTGGCGGAATTTCGCGGTGCGGCCGACCAGCTCCTCGTCGGAGAGCGCCCGCATCTCGTTTTCCATGGCGTTGATCGCCTCGACACGGGGCCGGGTCGATTTGACCCGACGGTCGTTGGAGGAACCGAAAACCTTACGGGCGAGACCGCCGAGACTGACCATCCAATGGTCCTTTCGATAGAATTCTCAAACATGAGATGAGCGCCGGCCGGCCCCATCAACTCCACGTGAACGTGGACAAACGCAAAAAGCGCCCGGAAAACGGTTCTGGACGCAAAGTCGTTGGACAGATAAGAGGGGGCTCAACTGATGTCAACGCCGCGCTGGGCCTGCCGGGCGCGCCAAATTCCGCCACAATCTGGCTGATCTGGAAGCCACCCGTCCTTACAATCCCCACCGGAGTCGTCTTATGTCCTTGTTGTTCCGCCGTGCGTCGCTTGCCAGCCTTGGCTTGGCCTTCGGCCTGTCGGCCCTTTCGCTGTCGCCGCTGATGGCGCAGCAAACCGCTCCCGCTCCGGCGGATGCGCCGGCCGCGGCACCGGTCGATCCGAATACGATTATCGCCACGGTCAACGGCCAGCCCTTGACCGAGGCCGACCTGGTGCTTGCCGAAGGCGAGCTGTCGCAGCAGTTTGCCCAGCTGCCGCCCGAGCAGCGCCGCGCCGCCGCTCTTTCGGCCGCCATCGAAATCCGCGTCATGGCCGCCCAGGCGGTCACGACCGGGCTCGACAAGGATCCCGACTTCCAGCGCCGCATGGCCTTCCTGCAGCAGCGTGCGCTGCATGGCGAGATGGTCGAGAAGGGCGTCGTCAACAAGGTCACCGACGCCGAGGTTCGCGCCCGCTACGACCAGGAAATCGCCAACACGCCGCCCACCAACGAGGTGCATGCCCGACATATCCTCGTGAAGACGAAGGAAGAGGCCGAGGCCATCATCAAGCAGCTCGACGGCGGCGCCGATTTCCAGAAGCTCGCCAACGAGCACACCAGCGATCCCTCAGGCAAGACCAGCGGCGGCGATCTCGGCTGGTTCGGACCCGGCCAGATGGTGCCGGAGTTCGACAAGGCGGCCTTCGCGCTCGAGGTCGGCAAATACACCAAGCAGCCGGTGCAGTCGCAGTTCGGCTGGCATGTCATCAAGCTCGAGGACAAGCGCACCAAGCAGCCGCCGGCCTTCGACGACGTCAAGGACCAGGCCAAGCAGGCGGTCATCCGCGACAAATATTTCGCGCTGGTCAAGTCGCTGCGCGCCGGCGCCAAGGTCGAGATCCCCGACGCGAAACTGAAGCAGGCGGTCGATACGCTGGAAAGCGCCAAGTAGGCCTGAAGAGAGTTTTTGAAGAGGGCGCGGTAGCCAAGGGTTGCCGCGCCCCTTTTTTCGTCCAGCATCGGCCGATATTTAACCTGCGGGCGCCGCTATGCCTCGCATGATGTAACCGACTGCCTTGCGTATGGTCGCCTCGTCCTCGTCGAGCCGGTTGGTCAACAGGTGCTTCCAGGCGAAGGAGGCGATCAGGTCGGCGACAACAGCCGGATCGATTTCGGCCGGGATTTCGCCCCTTGCCTTGGCGCGTTCGACGATCTGGCCGGTGTGGGACCGTCGGCCCAGCGCATAGTCGGCAAGCGCCGCGGACGCCATGTCATCCGACTGAGCCTCGGCGATCAGCGACCTGAACACGCTGCCCGACGATGTCTCACGCCAGTGGGCGAACAGGTTGTTCACGAAGCCGACGAGATCCTCCTCCAGTCGCCCGGTATCGGGAACGTCGACGCGTTTCTGGCGCTGGTAGACTTCGAGCAGCAATGCCGCCTTGCTCGGCCACCAGCGATAGATGGTGGGTTTGCCGGCGCGGGCCCGCCGCGCCACCGCCTCGATCGAGAAACCGGCATAGCCGGCCTCGACCAGCACGGCCTCAGCGGCCTCGAGAATGGCATCGGCGCTGTCGGGGTTGCGTCGCGCACCGATCGATCTGCGCGCCGGATCGGCGTCCTCGGCCATTTCTGTCGTCCTCGCCACCAAGTTTGCCGGCAGCATAGGTGACCTGGCGTTCAAACGAAACGCCGCGTTTTCAAACTTCTGGATGGCGGTGATGGTCGCGGTAGGCAATGAACCCGCGATAACATTTTCCTTTGGAGCCTTCACCAGCATGTTGGTTGGCGAAGCCCCCTGACGCAAAAACCCGCCTATGCGGCGGGTCACGGGCGCAATCAGCACCATCGTCGAAAATCTAGCATAGCTGCCCTCACGGGTCAAGGAAAAAATTCCTATCAGCATGATGGGGAGAACTCGCCGATGCTGCGTTCGAGTTCGCGCCTACCGAGGACATTGCCCGCGATGACCTCATGACGCCATAGCTCCCGGCGACGCCAACAGATTTGAAATGCAAGCTTAATCCCGAGTTGGCCTGTCCTGCAAAGCGACGACAACGCCCTTGCGCCCGCGCGGCGTATCGGGCAAACCGGCCTTCCCTTGCGATTTTTGCCGCCCGAGGTCTGCATGTCCACGACGATTTCGCCGCTTGCGCCGAAGAAGTACCCCAAGATGCCGGCCATTGAGGGGGTGCGCATCGCCACCGCCGAGGCGGGGATAAAGTACAAGAACCGCACCGACCTTTTGACCATGGTCTTCGATGAAGGCACCGCAGTCGCCGGCGTGTTCACGAAGTCGAAATGCCCCTCGGCGCCGGTCGATTTCTGCCGGCAGAACCTCGGCCCCGGCAAGGCGCGGGTGCTGGTCGTTAATTCCGGCAACGCCAACGCCTTCACCGGCAAGAAAGGCCGCGAATCGACCGCATTGACGGGCGAGGCGGCGGCCAAGGCGGCGGGCTGCAAGGCAAGCGAGGTTTTCCTGGCCTCGACCGGCGTCATCGGCGAGCCGCTCGACACCAGCAAATTCAGCCATCTGCTCGCGGGGCTGGTCAGCAACGGCAAGCCCGACCTGTGGACCGAAGCGGCCAAGGCGATCATGACCACGGATACCTATCCGAAAGTGGCGACCGCGACCGTCAAGCTGGGCGACACCGACGTCACCATCAACGGCATTTCCAAGGGCGCCGGCATGATCGCGCCCGACATGGCAACGATGCTCTCCTTCATCGCCACCGACGCGCCGATCGCCGCTCCTGTTTTGCAGGACCTTTTGTCGCGCGGCACGGCGAAGACCTTCAACGCGGTCACCGTCGACAGCGACACTTCGACCAGCGATACGCTGTTGATCTTCGCCACCGGCAAGGCCGCCAAGCGCGGCGCGCCTGATATAACCGATCCCAAGGATGCCCGCCTTGGCGCGTTCCGCCGGGCGCTCGGCAAGGTGCTGAAGTCGCTGGCGCTGCAAGTGGTGCGCGACGGCGAGGGCGCCCGCAAGCAGGTCGAAGTCACCGTCACCGGCGCCAAATCGGCGCGCTCGGCCAAGCGCATCGCGCTGTCGATCGCCAATTCGCCGCTGGTCAAGACGGCGGTCGCTGGCGAGGATGCCAATTGGGGCCGCGTCGTCATGGCCGTCGGCAAGGCCGGCGAGCCCGCCGATCGCGACCGGCTGTCGATCTGGTTCGGCGACAACAGGCTGGCGCATGAAGGCGAGCGCGATCCCTCCTATTCCGAGCAGGCGACATCGGCCTACATGAAGCGCGACGATATCCGCATCCGCGCCGATATCGGCATCGGCCGCGGCAAGGCGACGGTGTGGACCTGCGATCTCACCAAGGAATATGTCGCCATCAATGGCGATTATCGGAGCTGACGGTTTTGGGGTCCAGGCATCCGGCAAGCATGCTCGCGATCGTACGCCGCTACGAGGCGGCCGGCTTTCGCGCCTGGCCCGCAGCGGCCGTCCACTATGACGGCACCTGGGTGGTGCGGCTGACCGCCGGCCATCCGGCCAAGCGGCTGAACTCTGTCAATCCGCTCGATCCCGGCGACACCCAGCACATTGCCGAGCGTATCGGCCGGGCCAGCCGCCGTTTCGATGCCTATGGCAGGCCGCTGACGTTTCGCATGTCGCCGCTGTCGGGTCCCGATCTCGCCAGCCATCTCGACAAGGAAGGCTGGAGCCGGTTCGACGAGTCGCTCGTGATGCGGCTGCCGCTGGCCGACGCGCAACTCGATGCCGCCATGGACCAGATTCCGCTGAAGGACATCAGCCGCTTCATCGGCGCCTCGCTCAAGGTCAGCGGTTCGGATGTTTCGCTGCGGCCTGGGCTGTCGGAGATCATCGGTGCGATCCAGCCCGAGGCCGGCCTGTTCGCGCTCGAAGATGGAACCGAGTCGCTGGCGACGCTTATCTGCGTGCATGACGGCGATCTGGCCGGCCTGTTTGAGGTCGCCACCGACAAGTCGGCGCGCAACAAGGGCCACGGCCGCAACCTGATCCTGTCGGCACTGAAATGGGCGCGGCTGCGTGGCGCGCGGGAGGCCTGGCTGCAGGTCGAGGCCGGTAACGTGCCGGCGCTGGCGCTTTACCATTCGCTCGGCTTCGACGAAGTCTACCGCTACCACTACCGCCGGCCGCCTGTTTATGGGTGAAGGTGGCATGGGTGAAGTTGGCCATGAGTGATGTGATGATCGCCGGCAAGCGCATGCTCCTGGTCGCCGCCTGCGCGCTGGTCGATGCCGACGGGCGCGTGCTTTTGGCGCAGCGGCCAGAGGGCAAGCAACTTGCCGGGCTATGGGAATTTCCCGGTGGCAAGGTCGAGCCCGGCGAGACGCCCGAACAATGCATCATTCGCGAACTGCACGAGGAGATCGGCGTCGAAACCGACATTCCGTGCCTGGCGCCGCTCACTTTCGCCAGCCATTCCTACGACGATTTCCACCTTTTGATGCCGCTTTTCATCTGCCGCCGCTTCCGCGGCATCGCCCAGCCGAGGGAAGGGCAGGCGCTGAAATGGGTGCGGCCGAAGCAGATGCGAGACTATCCGATGCCGCCGGCCGATGCGCCGCTGATCCCGTTCCTCATCGACCTTCTTTGAGCGCGCTCCCGTCCGATTGCCGGTCGAGCCCTCGTATCAGTCAGCGTTAATGGAAGATTTATCTCATCGTGAAAAATTGAAGCATGGCCGTTTCACGGTCGCGCCGCCGATTTGCTGGGGAGCGATAGCATGAGCCTAGACAGGGATTGGGACTCGATCCGGCCCGAGCGCGGCTTTCGCGCCGCCGACGCGGGCATGGGGATATTGCGCATCACGCTGCTGTTCGGTTCGGCTGCGGTGGCGCTGGCACTGATCGCGACCTCTTTCCTCGACAACCAGACACGCCCTCTGTCTGCCCGCGACGGTCTTGCCGGGCTCGACATGACGGCCACCGGCTCGCTGAGCCATCGCGAAACCTATACGCTGCGCCGCAGTGTGCTGCAGCCGCAGCCCGGTTCGGTCTGCATCATCAGGTCCAATGGCAGAAGCAGCGGCGATTGCTGACATGGTTAAGACTTTTCGCGAACGCGGCGGTTTCACCGCCTGTTAAGCCTTTGCCGTTAACCTTTCTTAACAGGTCGGCGGTAAGGTCCGGACGAGAGGGGTTCAGGCCATGAAAGCAGTGCTGCTGCGTTTTCTGAAAGACGAGACCGGCGCCACGGCCGTCGAATATGGCGTGATCATCGCCGTGCTGTCACTGGCCATCGTCGGCGGTATCGGTCAGGTCCGCGACGGGATCATCTGGCTGTTCAGCGACAACAGCAGCAGGCTTGCGAACGCTTTCGGCCCCTGACCTTTCGGCTCCCGCGGGCAGAATCATTGCCCGTCTGGCGCCTCCAGGATCGCCTTCAGCGAAACCTTGGCCGAACCCGGCTTCAGCGGCTTTTGCTGCGATGCGTCGGGCGCCCAGCCGGACATCCACACAATCGAGAAACTGGCCCTCACGCGGCCATCGGGGTCGGAAAACCGCTCGGCGTAGATTTCCGCCGCGCGGGCAAACAGCGCGCGCGAACCCGGCCGCCGGCTGCGATCGGTGAGCGCATTGGTCTCGCCCATGGCCCGCAGATCCGCCATCAGGTCGAACAGGCTGGCGTAGCGCACCGTCACCGTCTCGACATCGGCGACCGGCAGAGCAAGGCCGGCGCGCTGCAGAAGCGCACCGGCCTCGCGCACGTCGGTGAACGGGATCACACGCGGGCTGGCGCCGCCATAAAGCTCGGTCTCCGCCGCAAGCAGGCTTTCGCGCAACTCGAAAAGCGTGCCGGCGCCGGCAAAGGCGCCGAGGAAAAGCCCGTCCGGCCGCAACGCGCGGCGGATCTGGATCAGCATGCCGGGAATGTCGTTCATCGCCTGCAGCGACAAAAGCGAGACCGCCAGATCGAGGCTCTCCGCCTCGAACGGCACGGTTTCGAGCGGTGCGATCATGCCGGCGCCGCCACCGTCCAGGAACGCCCTATCCGTCTCGACGCGGACAATGTCGGCGACCTTGCCGCTTTCGGCGAGCATTTCGGTTGCAGCCGGTGTCTGGCAGAACAGCACGGCGGCCTTGCCGAACCGGCGCTCGACGGCACCAAGGCGGTCGGCAAGGTCCTCTGCGGTGCGGCGCATGAGGAAGTCCGCGCCGTCGACCGGATGGGCAAGCGCGCGCCGCTTGTGCGCCAGCCACAGAGAGGTATCCATTATCGGCTGCAACGGGCAGATCCTTGTTTGTCCACGCCTATAGATCGTTGATATAGTGATCGCAGGACCAACCACGTGGCCGATCCGATGCCCAAGATCAAGTCCGTCGAGATCCGCAGTTTCGCCCGATCGGCTCTCGGCTGGCCGGCGCGCATCCTGTTTCCGCCGGTCTGCGCCGGTTGCCGAAGGCATGTCTCGCAGCCCGGCGTGCTGTGCGGCGCCTGCTGGCCGAAGCTCAGGCTGCTGGAGCGGCCATGGTGCCCGGTGATGGGCACGCCGTTTACCCACCATATGGGCGAGGGCTTTCTGTCCGCCGAGGCCATTGCCGATCCGCCGCCTTTCGAGCGGGCGCGGGCGGCGGTCGCCTATTCCGGCGTCGCCCGCCAGATGGTGCAAGGGCTGAAATACCAGGATCGCACCGATCTCGCGCCATGGATGGCGCGCTGGATGGTGCGCGCCGGTGCCGATCTCATCGCGCAGGCGGATGTGGTGGTGCCGGTGCCGCTGCACTGGCGGCGCTTTTTCAGGCGAAGGTTCAATCAGTCGGCGGAATTGGCGAGGGCGGTCTCGGTGCTCAGTCAATTGCCGTTCGCGCCCTCGGCGGTGCGGCGCGTAAAACTCACCCGGCAGCAGGTTGGGCTGGAGCGCAGCGAGCGCGAGGAGAATGTGCGGGCCGCCTTTCGCGTGCCCGCCGAAGCGGAAATCGAGATCGCCGGCCGCCGAGTGCTTTTGATCGACGATGTCTACACCACCGGCGCCACCGTGCGTTCCGCCACAAAGGCGCTCAAAAGGGGAGGTGCCGCCGCCGTCGACGTGCTGACCTTCGCGCGTGTGTTGCCGGGGGACTTCCGGGCGGACGAGTCCGTGACTATATAAGTCGGCAACGAACAGCGGAAATTCGTCATGGCCGAAGTTACCATCTACACCCGCATGATGTGCGGCTATTGCACGGCAGCCAAGCGGCTGCTCGAACGCAAGGGCGTCGCCTTCACCGAGCACGACGCCTCGTTCTCGCCGGAACTGCGCCAGGAGATGATCTCCCGCGCCCGTGGCCGCTCGACCTTTCCGCAGATTTTCGTCGGCGACACGCATGTCGGCGGTTGCGACGACCTCCACGAGTTGGAAGCCGAAGGCCGGCTGGACAAACTGCTCGCCAACGGCGCGACGAATTGAGGAAGATGGCGATGGGTGTTTTCAAGGCCGCTGCAATCCAGATGCGTTCAGGCGAAAGCCCCGAGCGCAACGCGGTCGATCTCGAGCGGCTGGTGCGTGAGGCTGCTGGCCAAGGTGCGACTTACATCCAGACGCCGGAGATGACCGGCGCGCTGATCCGCGACAGGCAAGCCCGCGCCGCGTCCTTCACGTCGGAGGACAAGGATGTCGTCGTCGCGACCGCGCGCAGACTGGCCAAGGAGCTCGGCGTCTTCCTGCATATCGGCTCGACCGCCATCGCGCGCGCCGACGGCAAGCTCGCCAACCGGGCGCTGCTGTTTGGCCCGGATGGCGCTACGCTCGCCACCTACGACAAGATCCACATGTTCGACGTCGATCTCGACAATGGCGAGAGCTGGCGCGAATCCTCGGCCTATGAGCCGGGGACCGAGGCTGTCGTGGCCGACCTGAATGGCGCGAAACTGGGCTTCGCGATCTGCTACGATTTGCGCTTTCCGCAATTGTTCCGCGCCGAGGCACTGGCTGGCGCCGACCTGCTTTCCGTACCTGCCGCCTTCACCCGCCAGACCGGTGAGGCGCACTGGCATGTGCTGCTCAGGGCGCGCGCCATCGAGAACGGCTCCTATCTCGTCGCGGCCGCGCAAGGCGGCTTGCATGAAGACGGCCGTGAGACCTATGGCCATTCGCTGGTCGTCGATCCGTGGGGCCGTATCATCGCGGAAGCCGCGCATGATGAGCCGGCAGTGATCGTCGCCGAAATCGACCCGGCGCAGTCGCTTGCCGCGCGCAAGAAGATCCCCAATTTGAAAAATGCGCGGGATTTTGCCGTCAACGGCTCGGGCGAGGCGCCGCGTCTCAGGGGTGCAGCCTCTTGATCCGTTTTTCCCTGATCTGCGAGCATGAGCACGAATTCGAAGGCTGGTTTCGCAGCAACGAAGATTTCGACACCCAGAAGAAGCGCGGCTTTGTCGATTGCCCGACCTGCGGCTCGCACAAGGTGCAGAAGGCGCTGATGGCGCCGGCCGTCTCCACGGCGCGCAAGCAGGAAACAATCGCGCTCGCCATGGGCGAGGCGCAGAAGCAGGCTTTGGCGCAACTGAAGGCGATGGCCGAGAAGGTGCGCGAGAATGCCGACTATGTCGGCGACAAATTCGCCGAGGAAGCCCGAAAAATCCATTTCGGCGAAAGCGACCCGCGCGGCATCTATGGCGAGGCGACGCTGGACGAGGCCAAGAGCCTGGCCGAGGACGGCGTCGAGTTCATGCCGATTCCGGTGTTCCCGGACGACCGCAACTGAGCGGCTAGCCGACGCTGCCGATCAGCTTTTCAAGCAGCCGAGAGAGCGTTTCCTTTTCTGCCTGCGTCAGGCTCGCCAGAATCTTGTGCTCGTTGGCGACATGGGCGGTAACTGCCTCGTCTATCAAAGCCAGCCCCTTTTCAGTCAACCGCACGACAATGCCGCGCCGATCGTTGGGGTGTGGCCCGCGCAGGATCAATCCCGACGTTTCGAGCCGGTCGAGCCGGTTCGTCATGGCGCCGGACGTCACCATCGTTGCTTCATAGAGGGCGGTCGGCGTCAGCGCGAAAGGCGAGCCAGAGCGGCGCAGCGTGGCCAGCACATCGAATTCCCCGGACTGCAATCCATAGCGGGCAAACAACGGACCGAGGTGCTCGCGGGCGATCAGCGAGGCGGCCTCGTTCAGCCGCCCGAGCACTGCCATCGGCGAGACATCCAGATCGGGCCGCTCCCGCTTCCATTGCTCGATCGCCCTTGCTGCCCTGTCCAACTGTCTCACCATCATATATCTTGACGTTAAGAATCTTTCCATTATCTTACCTCAAGATGCAATGCCGGCCAAGGGCCGCTCGCAACAGGGTTCGATCATGAAATTTCTATGGGATTCGGCGCTCGGCCTGCTGGTCGTCACCGGCGGTTTGCTCGGCCTGACGCTGCCATTCGGCAAGCTCGCCACGGCGGCCGGCGTGCCGGCCATGGTCTGGGCTTTCGTCATCTCGCTTGGCGCCGGCGGCGTGCTGTTGTGCGCCTTGCTGCTACGCGGCCAGCGCGTCCGGCTCACGGCGCACAAATTGCGCTATTTCTTCGTCACCGCGGCGGTGTCCTATGCCGTGCCCAATCTCCTGATGTTCTCGGCCATTCCGCATCTTGGCGCCGGCTACACCGGCATCATGTTCACCCTGTCGCCGGTCATCACGCTGGTGTTCTCGATCCTGCTGCGTGTCCGGCGCCCGAACATGCTGGGCATTGTCGGCATTGCCATCGGCTTTGTCGGCGCCGTCATGGTGGCGGTGACGCGCGGCGAGGCCGGCGAGCCGGCCGATCTGTTCTGGGTGGTCATGGGGCTGCTCATCCCGGTCAGCCTTGCCGCCGGCAACATCTACCGCACGGCCGACTGGCCGAAAGGCACCGGCCCCATCGAGCTTGCCGTCGGCAGCCACCTGGCATCGGCGGCGATACTGCTTGTCGGCATTCTGGCTCTATTCGGCGTCAAGGCCTTCGCTCCCCTGAGCGGCGTGCCGATGGTGGTCATCGCGCAGGCTGCGTCGGCGTCGGCGATGTTCGCCTTCTTTTTCCGGCTGCAGGCAGTCGGCGGTCCGGTCTACCTCAGCCAGATCGGCTACGTGGCCGCGGCGGTCGGCCTGTTTGCCGGCACGATCTTCCTCGGCGAGCAGTATCAGCTGCTGACCTGGGCGGGCGCGGTCATCATCACCGCCGGCGTTTTCATCACCACCAGTGCACAAAATCAGATCAGCACCAACGCGCAAAGCCAGGCGGCGTGAGCGCCTTCGCGCCTCAGCTGGCGCCGGTTTCGCTGTCTTCGCCACCGATGTCGGCCGATCCGCCCAAGGCGATCTATTGGCGCGGCGGCTATCGGCCGCTCGATTCGAATAGGGGTCAGATCGAGCTTTTTTCCGCCAGCACCATGTAGTTGACGTCCATGTCCTTCGAGCGCGCCCAACGGTCGGCGAGCGGATTGTAGGTCACTCCGGTGCGGTCGATGACGGTGAGGCCAGCACTGCCAAGTGCCTTCTCAAGCTCTTCCGGGCGCACCAGCTTGCCGAATTGGTGGGTGCCGCGCGGCAACCAGCGCAGCACGTATTCGGCGCCGATGATGGCCAGACCGAGCGCCTTCAGCGTGCGGTTGATAGTGGCCACGAACATGATGCCGCCCGGCCGGACCATCTCGCCGCATTTGGCGACAAACAGGTCGATGTCGGCGACATGCTCGACCACTTCCATGTTGAGGATGACGTCGAATTTCTCACCGGCGTCGGCAAGGTCCTCGGCAGTCGTGGCGCGATAGTCGACGCTGACATTGACCTCGGCCGCGTGCAGCTTCGCCACTTCGATGTTTGTTTCGGAGGCATCCGCGCCAACGACTTCGGCGCCAAGCCGTGCCATCGGCTCGCACAACAGGCCGCCGCCGCAGCCGATGTCGAGGATGCGCAGACCCTCGAAAGGCCTCGCGGCGCGTGGATCACGGCCAAAGCGCGTCGCTATCTGGTCGCGGATATAGGACAGCCGGACCGGATTGAATTTGTGCAGCGGACGGAACTTGCCGTTCGGGTTCCACCATTCGGCGGCAAGGGCGGAAAAGCGTTCCACCTCTCCGGCATCGATCGTCGATCGTCGGGGCTCTGGCATCGATTGGTCTCCTCGAACGCTAGGAAGTCGGGCGTGAGACCGCGAATGTCAAGGCAGCATTTTTCGATGCAGTCGAAGCAGCAGCTTCTGTCAGCACATGTCACCTGTCGGGCGCCTCGTCGAAACACAATTGGCCCGCCGGGCGAAAAGAAGACAGGCTTTAAGTTCGAAGGGGACGACGATGAAACGGGAAACGGCTTCGATCCTCTGGCGCCGGCTGGACCTGGAGGGCCACGACGCCTGCCTGCTTTCGCCGACCGACGACGGGCACAGCCTCGAGGGGCAGGCCATCTTCATCCAGGACGGCCAGCCGTGCTGCCTTGCCTACAAGCTGGATTGCGATGCCGGCTGGAGGACACGGGCGGCGCAGGTCGACGGCTTTCTCGGCACGCGCGAGCTGCATTATGCGATCGAACGCGGTTCGGATGGCCGCTGGACGCTGAACGGCGAAGTCCAGCGCGATGTCGCCGGCCTCGTCGACGTCGACCTCGGGTTCACGCCGACATCGAACCTGTTGGCGATCCGCCGGTTCGATCTCGGCATCGGCGAGGCGACGCCCGCCCCCGCCGCCTACCTGACCTTTCCGGAGCTCAAGCTGGCGCGCCTCGAACAGAGTTACCGCCGTCTCGATGAGGCTCGCTACGCCTACGTCGCGCCCATGTTCGGCTATGACGAGGTCCTTCAGGTTTCGCCGTGCGGGTTCGTAGTCGATTATCCCGGCCTGTGGGCAAGCTCGGCTGCATCAGGCTGAAGCGATCAAGGTCGTTCCGATGCGGCCTATTTCGTGTCCAGCACGTCGCGCAGTTTCGTCGCCAACTGTTCGATGGTGAAGGGCTTGGCCAGGAAATGTACGTCATGGTCGAGCACGCCATTGTGGACCACGGCATTCCTGGTGAAGCCGGTGGTGAAGATCACCTTCAGCCGCGGCATGCGCGCGACCGCCTCTTGCGCCAGCTTGCGGCCGTTCATCACGGGCATGACGATATCGGTGAACAGAAGCGCGATGCCGGGGTTTTCCGCCAGTTTCTGCAATGCTTCCTGGCCACTTGCGGCGTCGATGACGACGTAGCCGAGTTCGCGCAAGGCATCCGTGGTGGAGGCACGCACGCCGGCATCGTCCTCGACGACAAGGATCGTTTCGGTGACCGGTGCGGCGGGATTCTCGCCGCGCCCGCCCGACACGACAGGTCCCTGCGGGTCGAAGAATCGCGGCAAGTATATCTTGACCGTCGTGCCTTCGCCGGGTTCGGAATAGATCTTGACGTGGCCACCCGACTGTTTGACGAAACCGAATACCTGGCTCAGTCCCAGGCCGGTGCCCTTGTTGACCGGCTTGGTGGTGAAAAAGGGCTCGAAGGCCCTGGCTATGATTTCGGGGGCCATGCCCGAACCGGTGTCGCTGACGGCGATCATCACATACTGGCCGGCCTCGACATCGGCATGTGCTGCGGCGTAGTTGTCGTCGAGATGGCTGTTGGCGGTTTCGATGGTCAGCTTGCCGCCATCGCCCATGGCGTCGCGTGCATTGACGGCGAGGTTGAGAATGGCGTTCTCGATCTGGCTCGGGTCGGCATGGATCTTCCACAAGCCGCCCGCCAGCACGGTTTCGATGCGGATGGCTTCGCCGAGTGCCCGCCGGATCAGGTCCGACATTCCGGTCAGCAGACGGTTGGCGTCGACGATCTGCGGCGCCAGTGGCTGCTGACGCGAGAAGGCGAGCAGCCGGGCCGTCAGATTGGCGGCACGGGTCGCAGCGTCGACCGCCGCCTCTATGAATTTTTCGATGTCGTGTTCGCCGCGCGCCAACTTGCGCTGGGCGAGGTTCATGGCACTGATGATCACAGCCAGCATGTTGTTGAAATCGTGGGCGATACCGCCCGTCAGTTGGCCGACTGCCTCCATCTTCTGCATCTGGCGTATCTGGGATTCGGCCTTTTCGCGCGTCTGTATCTCATGGCCGAGCGCGATGTTCTTGCGCATCAGTTCTTCCTGGACGACGACCACGTCGTGAAAGCGGCGACGCGATTGCCTGATCGTGTAGGCGGCAAGCAGGAAGATCGCCAGCAGCGCCGCCAGCGAACCGATGCGCAGCCAGGCCTCGACCTGGTCGGTATGAATGTCGCGCGCAGCGAGGGCGGCGGCGCTGATGCGTCGGATCGCATCCATGCTTGTCCGGATTTCGTCCATGGCGGCCTTGCCCTGGCCGCTGCGGACCAGATCCAGCGCCTTTGTCGCGTTGCCTTGGTCATACAGCGCAATCGTCTCGGCCATTTCGGCCTGCTTTTGCGAAAGCGCCTCCTTGATGTGGTTGATTTGCTGGACGACCTGGTCGTCGGGGGCGGTCATGCCTTCGATATGCGCAAGTTGCTCGGGAATTGCGCCGACGGCTTGCCGATAGGGTTCGAGATAGGATTTCTCGCCGGTCAGAAGGTAGCCGCGCTGACCGCCCTCCGCGTCTTGCGCCAGCGAAAGCAGCTCCGAAAGCAATTCCTGATACTCGATTGCTTCGCGCGCGGCTGCGCGATTAGCCCTCTGGCCCTCGACCAGCATGGCACGGCTACCGACGATCAGCGCCAACACCGCGAAGCCGATGATGAGCGGGAGCGATTGCCACCGCATGGCACGCCGAAGACGAGTAATCATCTGCAATGCTGAACCAAAAGGAGTTCCCCCTGGGCGGTATTTCGTAAGCGGCAGCGGGGCGGAACGCAATATGTCGTCTTCTTGAAGGCGGCAATCCGCCGCCAGCCTTGCGAAACCTTCATCATTTGGCTAAGGAGGCCGCGCATTCAGCGGCCGGCGTCAGCCGGCCTTCCACTTTTCGGGATTCCCGCTTTTTTTGGCTGGATCCGGCTTCAGTCAAAGGCATTTCGCTTCCATGGCGCGCATCGTGATGAAATTCGGCGGAACCTCCGTCGCCGACATCGCCCGCATCCGCAACGTGGCGCGTCATGTCAAACGCGAGGTCGACGCCGGACATGAGGTGGCGGTGGTCGTTTCGGCGATGTCCGGCAAGACCAACGAACTGGTCGGCTGGACGCGCGAGGCCTCGCCGATGCACGACGCACGCGAATATGACGCGGTCGTCGCTTCCGGCGAACAGGTCACTGCCGGCCTTCTGGCAATCACCTTGCAGAACATGGGCGTGCATGCACGCTCCTGGCAGGGCTGGCAGATCCCGATCAAGACCGATAATGCGCATGGCGCGGCGCGCATCCTCGACATCGATGGTGCGTTCCTGATCAAACGCTTCGGCGAGGGCCAGGTGGCGGTGATCGCCGGATTCCAGGGCATCGGTCCAGACAATCGCATCTCCACGCTTGGCCGCGGCGGCTCCGACACCAGCGCGGTCGCCATTGCGGCGGCGGTCAAGGCCGATCGTTGCGACATCTACACCGATGTCGACGGGGTCTACACCACCGACCCGCGCATCGAGCCCAAGGCGCGGCGTCTGGCCAAGATATCGTTCGAGGAAATGCTTGAAATGGCCTCGCTCGGTGCCAAGGTTCTGCAGGTGCGTTCGGTCGAGCTTGCCATGGTGCACAGGGTGCGTACCTTCGTGCGGTCGTCCTTCGACGATCCCAATGCGCCCGGAATGGGGGATTTGCTCAATCCGCCCGGAACGCTCATTTGCGACGAGGAAGAGATCGTGGAACAACAGGTCGTCACCGGAATTGCCTATGCCAAGGACGAGGCGCAGATTTCGCTGCGCCGGGTCGGCGACCGGCCGGGCGTTGCCGCCGGCATCTTCGGGCCGCTGGCCGAGGCCAACATCAATGTCGACATGATCGTCCAGAACATATCCGAGGACGGAAAGTCTACCGACATGACATTCACCGTGCCGTCGGGCGATGTCGACAAGGCGCTGGCCGTGCTGGAGCGCCTCAAGGCGTCGATCGGCTACGATGTCGTGCAGTCGGAAGCCGGCATGTCGAAAGTTTCGGTCATCGGCATAGGCATGAGGAGCCATGCCGGCGTCGCCGCCACCGCTTTCAAGGCGCTGGCCGACAAGTCGATCAACATCCGTGCCATCACGACTTCGGAGATCAAGATTTCGATCCTGATCGACGGTCCGTACACCGAACTTGCGGTTCGCACTTTGCATTCCGTCTACGGTCTGGATAAGCAGTAGCGAACGATTTGAGTTGTTGCGTGTGCGCCGGTCGCAGTGGAAACTGTGGCGGGCAGAATGCCCATTGGAGAACAAGCCGCGATGCGTGATCAGGCCAGTGGCCCGCGCGTTTTGCTGAAACGGCTCCGCGAGCTCATGCAGGAGCCGCTGGAGCCGCAGGAGCGGCTTGACCGGATCGTGCGCGACATCGCCTCCAATATGGTCGCCGAAGTCTGCTCGCTCTATGTGCTGCGCTCCGATTCGGTGCTCGAACTCTACGCCACCGAGGGCTTGAACCCGAACGCCGTCCATCTGGCGCAGTTGCGATTGGGGCAAGGCCTGGTCGGCACGATCGCGGCCAGCGCGCGGCCGCTCAATCTCTCGAATGCGCAGGAACACCCGGCCTTCGCCTATCTGCCGGAGACCGGGGAAGAGATCTACAACTCCTTCCTCGGCGTCCCGGTGCTGCGGGCAGGGCGCACATTGGGCGTGCTTGTGGTGCAGAACAAAACCATGCGTCATTACCGTGACGATGAGGTCGAGGCGCTGGAAACCACCGCCATGGTGATCGCCGAGATGATCGCCACCGGCGATCTGGCGCGGCTGACCAGGCCGGGCCTGGAACTCGATCTGCGCCGCCCTGTCAGCTTCACCGGCCTGTCCTTCAATGACGGCGTCGGGCTTGGCCATGTCGTGCTGCACGAGCCGCGCATCGTCGTCACCAATTTGTTCAACGAGGACAGCGAGGAAGAGATCCGCCGGCTCGAAACCTCGCTTGGCTCGCTCAGGCTGTCCATCGACGACATGCTGGAACGCCGCGATGTTGCCTTCGAGGGCGAGCATCGCCAGGTTCTGGAAGCCTATCGCATGTTCGCCAACGACCGCGGTTGGGTGCGGCGGCTAGAGGAGGCGATCCGCAACGGCCTGACGGCCGAGGCTGCCGTGGAGAAGGTGCAGAGCGACATGCGCGCCCGCATGCTGCACATGACCGATCCGTATCTGCGCGAACGGATGAGCGACTTCGACGACCTCGCCAACCGGCTGCTGCGCCAGCTGATGGGACGTGGGCCGGAGGATGTCGCCGCATCGCTGCCGAAGGACGCCATCATCGTCGCCCGTTCGATGGGGGCCGCCGAACTGCTCGATTATCCCCGGGACAAGATGCGCGGGCTGGTGCTCGAGGACGGTGCCGCGACCAGTCACGTTGTCATCGTCGCGCGCGCCATGGGCATCCCTGTCGCCGGCCAGATGAAGGGCGCCGTTTCCATGGCGGAAAACGGCGACGCCATCATTGTCGATGGCGAAGAGGGCGTGATCCATTTGCGGCCGCAGGCCGATCTCGAAGCTGCCTATGCCGAAAAGGTGCGTTTCCGGGCGCGCCGGCAAGAGGTCTATCGCGAGCTGCGCAAGAAGCCGTCGACGACCAAGGACGGCGTCCAGGTCGACCTGCTGATGAACGCCGGTCTTGCCGTCGACCTGCCGCAGCTCGCCGAGGCGGGTGCGGCCGGCATCGGCCTGTTTCGCACCGAATTGCAATTCATGGTCGCCTCGACGTTTCCCCGGGCCGAGGCCCAGGAAAAGCTCTACCGCGACGTGCTTGAGGCAGCGCGCGGCAAGCCGGTTACCTTCCGCACCATCGATATTGGCGGCGACAAGGTGCTGCCCTACTTCAAGGGCTCTATCCAGGAGGAGAATCCGGCGCTTGGCTGGCGGGCGATCCGCCTGACGCTGGACCGGCCGGGCTTGCTGCGCACCCAGATTCGCGCCTTGCTCAAGGCCAGCGGCGGGCGCGAATTGAAGCTGATGCTGCCGATGGTGACCGAACTCGGCGAGATCGCCCAGGCGCGCGAGATCATCGATCGTGAGGTGCGGCATCTGTCGCGTTTTGCCCATCATTTACCGACCAGCCTCAAGCTGGGCGCGATGCTTGAAGTGCCGTCGCTTTTGTTCCAGCTCGACGAATTGATGAAGGCCGTCGATTTCGTCTCGGTCGGTTCGAACGACCTGTTCCAGTTCGTCATGGCCGTCGACCGCGGCAACACGCAATTGGCCAACCGCTTCGACACGCTGTCGGCGCCGTTCCTGCGGGTGCTCAAGCAGATCGCCGATGCCGGCGTCCGCAACCACACGCCGGTGACCCTGTGCGGCGAACTCGCCGGAAAACCTATCTCGGCGATGGCGTTGATCGGCCTCGGCTTCCGCTCTATCTCGATGTCGCCGGCCTCGATCGGCCCGGTCAAGGCGATGCTGACGGAACTGCCGCTGGATGAGTTGGAGGCGTTCTTCGACGACAATCTGATGGCGCCGGCGCAGGGATTGCCGATGCGGGCGCTACTGCAGGCCTTTGCCGACGACCGTTCGATTCCATTGTAGCGTCCTCATCATGGTCAACCTGCCCCGCGATCGTATGGATCAAGTCGTCAAGCGTTTCGAGATGCTCGAAGCGCAGATGTCGGCCGGCCCGGCGCCGGATGCCTATGTACGGATGGCGTCCGAATATGCCGAAATCCAGGACGTGGTGGCCAAGGTCAGGGCACTGCGCCTGGCCGAGCATGAGCAGGCCGACCTCAAAGCCATGCTTGCCGACAAGGGCACCGATGCCGAGATGCGGGCGCTTGCCGAGGCCGACCTGCCGGAGGTCGAGGAACGCATCGAGGCGCTGCAGAGGGACATCCAAATCCTGCTGTTGCCCAAGGATGCCGCCGACGACAAGAACGCCATCCTCGAAATTCGCGCCGGAACCGGCGGCGATGAGGCCGCCCTTTTCGCCGGCGACCTGTTTCGCATGTATGAGCGCTACGCTGCCGAACATGGCTGGCGTTTCGAGACGGCTTCGGCCAGTGAAGGCGATGCCGGCGGCTACAAGGAAATCATCGCCACCGTGTCGGGCAAGGGCGTCTTTGCGCATCTGAAATTTGAATCCGGCGTGCACCGCGTGCAGCGCGTGCCGGCGACCGAGGCGAGCGGGCGCATCCACACGTCGGCGGCCACCGTCGCGGTGCTGCCGGAAGCCGAAGAGGTCGACATCGACATCAGGGCCGAAGACATCCGCATCGACACGATGCGCGCCTCGGGTTCAGGCGGCCAGCACGTCAACACCACTGATTCGGCCGTTCGCATCACTCATTTGCCGACTGGCATCATGGTGGTGCAGGCGGAGAAGTCGCAGCATCAGAATCGGGCGAAGGCCATGCAGATCCTGCGCGCCCGGCTCTATGACCTGGAGCGCGGCAAGGCTGACGAGGAGCGTTCCGAATCGCGCAAGTCGCAGGTCGGTTCCGGCGACCGCTCTGAACGCATCCGCACCTATAATTTCCCGCAAGGCCGCGTCACCGACCACCGCATCAACCTGACGCTCTACAAGCTCGACCGGGTGATGATGGGCGAACTCGACGAGATCATCAACGCGCTGATCGCCGATCACCAGTCGAAGCTGCTTGCCGACATCGGCATCGATGGCTGATCAACTGCCCGAGACGCTCGGGCCGCTGCTGCGGGAAGCGCAGGCTCGGCTTGCCGCTGCAGTTACCAATGATCCGGCGCTCGATGCGCGGCTGATCGTCGAGCATTTTTCCGGCACCACGCGTACGCAAGCCATCGCGGACCCCGAACGCAAGGTCGACGCCGATATTGTTGCCGAAATCGACGCTGCCTTGCGGCGCCGCGCCGGCGGTGAGCCGGTGCACCGCATCCTCGGCTATCGTGAATTCTATGGTTTACGCCTGTCGCTGTCGCCGGAAACGCTGGAGCCGCGGCCGGATACCGAAACGCTGGTCGAGGCTGTGTTGCCCTTCGTCAAGGCAATTGCGGCGCGGGAGGGCGTATGCCGGATCCTCGATCTTGGCACCGGCACCGGCGCCATTGCGCTGGCGCTGCTCAGTGCCGTGCCGACAGCTACGGCCACCGGTGTCGATCTGTCCGCGGGCGCGTTGGCGACGGCGACCCGCAATGCCGGGCAGTTGGGCCTTGCAAGGCGGTTCACAGCGCTGCAGTCGGACTGGTTTGAAAAAGTTTCGGGCCGGTACCATGTAATTGCCGCAAACCCTCCCTATATACCCTCTGAAGACATAGGAAATCTGCAGGACGAAGTCCGCAATTTCGACCCGCGCTTGGCCTTGGATGGCGGCGCGGATGGTCTGAACCCCTATAGGATCATCGCCGCGGAGGCGGCGAGGTTTTTGGAAACTGAAGGCAGGATTGCGGTCGAGATCGGCCACACGCAGCACGATCAAGTCTCGGAGATATTCACAGTTGCCGGCTACGTGCCGGGTGGTGCTTTTCGGGATCTTGGCGGAAACGACAGGGTTCTTGTCTTTGAAAGGATAAAGCCTTGATGCAGTGCAAAAAAGCGCTTGGCAATGCCGGGGAATGCGGCTAGGGTCGCCTTAACCGGATGAGACGAAGCAGGCAGTGCTCTTAGCGATTCGGTTTTCCTTGGAAATAGCTGCCTTCTTGCGCAAACGATGCCCAAGCTTCGTGCGGGAATCGTCCGGCAAGTGATGTAACCGGAACAGGATGGCACGTGGCGCCAACGCAATTGATGCGGGCGAACGCCGGTGAAGAGACGAAGCGGCTGGCTGCATGAGCGCCTCCGTTCGTGAAGAGTTTTCGAAAATTTCAAGATGAAGAGAGTTTGATGAGGCCACAACAGCAGAACAGGCGCATGCGCGGTCGCAACAACAATGGCGGCGGCAGCAACAATAACAACAATAACAACAACAACCGCAAGGGGCCGAACCCCCTGACGCGCAACTACGAGAGCAATGGCCCGGACGTCAAGATCCGCGGTTCGGCTCAGCAGATCGCCGAAAAATACGCCACCCTTGCCCGCGACGCGCAAAGCTCCGGCGATCGGGTCATGGCGGAGAATTATCTCCAGCACGCCGAACATTACAATCGCATCATCGCGGCCGCGCAGGCGCAGATGCCGATCCAGAACACGCAGCAGAATCGCGATGATTTCGACGATGACGGCGACGAGGATCGCGACGATTTCGACAATGCCAGCAACAACAGCAATACCGTTTCCGATGCCCAAGTGCCGGTGATCAACCATGGCGCCGGCCCGCAGCCGGTCATCGAAGGCATGCCGGCCGAGGTTGCGCTCAACCGGGAAGGTGGCCGCGACAATCGTGACAATAGCGGGCGTGACAACAGCGGACGTGACAATAGCGGGCGCAACAGTGGTGGCCGCGACAACAGTGGCGCACGCCATCGCGATCGTCGCCCCAATGGCGGTTACGGTCAGCGGGATTATTCGTCGTCCGCCGAGCAAGGTGGTCAGTCCCGGGGCAACGAGGCTCCGGTTCAGGCCGAAACCGCTTCGCCGACCGAGTCCGTTGCGGCGGCCGAACCCGCTCCGTTGTTCGAGAACCTTTCGCCGGCGGGTCTTGCCGCCCAGGCCGAGCTCAATGAGGCGGCCGCCGAAAGCGGTGCTGCCCGTCGCCCGAGGCGTCCGCGCCGTCCGCGCGTCAACGCCAATCAGGTCGATGGCGGTGGCGACAGTGCCGAAGGCGGCGAGGTGACAGCGGCCCCGGCCGACAGCGGCAACGCTGAACCGGCAATTGTCGACATCGACAACTGATCGAACGACATTTCAACACATTGAGCGGCGGGGAGAAATCTCCGCCGTTTTTGTTTTGTGCCGCGATGGCATATTATGCGTTGACCGACATCAAGGCGTCTTGAGACAGCATGGCCTACGCACCATATCTCGGCTGAACAGGATCCGGCTCGAATGGGCGGATTCGTCACCGCAATCTGATCCGGTGCCGCAAAGCGGGCCGGTGATGGAAGGAGACAGATATGAACCTTGAGAAATACTCAGAGCGCGTGCGCGGCTTCATCCAGTCCGCGCAGACCATGGCGCTCTCCCGCAACCACCAGCAGTTCACGCCTGAACACATCCTGAAAGTGCTCGTCGACGATGACGAGGGCCTTGCCGCATCGCTGATCGAGCGCGCCGGCGGTAATGCCCGCGACGTCAAGCTTGGCGTCGAGACGGCGCTCGAGGCGATGCCCAAGGTCGAGGGCGGCAATGGCCAGCTCTATCTGGCGCAGCCGCTGGCAAAAGTGTTCTCGACCGCCGAGGAACTGGCCAAGAAGGCCGGCGACAGTTTTGTCACCGTCGAGCGGCTGCTGCAGGCGCTCGCCATGGAGAAATCGGCCAAGACCGCCGACATCCTGGCCAAGGCCGGCGTCACCGCGCAGGCACTCAACCAGGTCATCAACGACGTCCGCAAGGGCCGCACCGCCGATTCAGCGAGTGCCGAACAGGGCTACGACGCGCTGAAGAAATATGCGCGCGACCTGACCGCGGATGGGCGTGCCGGCAAGCTCGATCCGGTGATTGGCCGTGACGACGAGATCCGACGCACCATCCAGGTGCTGTCGCGCCGCACCAAGAACAATCCGGTGCTGATCGGTGAACCGGGCGTCGGCAAGACAGCGATCGCCGAAGGCCTGGCGCTGCGCATCGTCAATGGCGACGTGCCGGAATCGCTGAAGGACAAGCAATTGATGGCGCTCGACATGGGCGCGCTGATTGCCGGCGCCAAATACCGCGGCGAGTTCGAGGAGCGGCTGAAGGCCGTGCTCTCCGAAGTCACCTCGGCCAGCGGCAACATCATCCTGTTCATCGACGAGATGCACACGCTGGTCGGTGCCGGAAAGGCGGATGGCGCCATGGATGCGTCGAACCTGTTGAAGCCCGCGCTTGCGCGCGGTGAACTGCACTGTGTCGGCGCCACCACGCTCGACGAGTACCGCAAGCATGTCGAGAAAGATGCAGCCCTTGCCCGGCGCTTCCAGCCGGTGTTCGTCGATGAGCCTACGGTGGAGGACACCGTTTCGATCCTGCGCGGCCTGAAGGAAAAATACGAGCAGCACCACAAGGTGCGTATCTCGGATTCGGCGCTGGTGGCGGCGGCGACGTTGTCCAACCGCTACATCGCCGACCGCTTCCTGCCGGACAAGGCGATCGACCTCGTCGACGAGGCCGCATCGCGACTGCGCATGCAGGTCGATTCCAAGCCCGAAGCACTGGACGAGATCGATCGCCGCATCATGCAGCTCAAGATCGAGCGCGAAGCGCTGAAGGTCGAGACGGACGATGCCTCGAAGGACCGACTCGCCCGCCTGGAAAAGGAACTCGTCGGCCTCGAAGAGGAATCGACCGAGATCACCGCCAAGTGGCAGGCCGAGAAGCAGAAGCTCGGGCTCGCCGCTGACCTCAAGAAGCAGCTCGACGAGGCGCGCAACGACCTCGCCATTGCCCAGCGCAAGGGTGAGTTCCAGCGCGCCGGCGAGCTGGCCTATGGCAAGATCCCGGAACTGGAAAAGAAGCTGAAGCAGGCCGAGGCCCAGGACGGCAAGGTCGGCATGGTCGAAGAGGTGGTCACCCCCGACCACGTCGCCCATATTGTCTCGCGCTGGACCGGCATTCCGGTCGACAAGATGCTGCAGGGCGAGCGCGACAAGCTGCTGCGCATGGAAGACGAGATCGGCAAGCGCGTCGTCGGCCAGGGCGAAGCGGTGCAGTCTGTCTCGAAGGCCGTGCGTCGGGCGCGTGCGGGCTTGCAGGATCCGAACCGGCCGATCGGCTCGTTCATGTTCCTCGGACCGACGGGTGTCGGCAAGACCGAACTGACCAAGGCGCTGGCGAACTTCCTGTTCGACGACGAAAGCGCGATGGTGCGCATCGACATGTCGGAGTTCATGGAGAAGCACTCGGTTGCCCGGCTGATCGGCGCGCCTCCCGGCTATGTCGGCTATGAGGAAGGCGGCGCGCTGACCGAAGCGGTGCGGCGGCGGCCTTATCAGGTCGTGCTGTTCGACGAGATCGAAAAGGCACATCCCGATGTCTTCAACGTGCTGTTGCAGGTGCTCGACGACGGCCGCCTGACCGATGGCCAGGGCCGTACCGTCGACTTCCGCAACACGCTGATTATCATGACCTCGAACCTCGGTGCTGAATATCTCGTCAATCTCGGCGAGGACCAGGATGTCGATGTGGTTCGCGACGAGGTGATGAATGTCGTCAGGGCATCGTTCCGGCCGGAGTTCCTCAACCGTGTCGACGAGGTGATCCTGTTCCACCGGCTGCGCCGGCAGGATATGGGCCGCATCGTCGAGATCCAGCTCAAGCGGCTGGAGAGCCTGCTTGTCGACCGCAAGATCACGCTATCGCTGGATCAGGAGGCGATCGACTGGCTGGCAGCCAAGGGTTACGACCCGGCCTATGGCGCGCGGCCGCTGAAGCGAGTGATGCAGAAGGAGTTGCAGGATCCTCTGGCGGAGAAGGTCCTGCTTGGCGACATTCTCGACGGCTCGACCGTCAAGGTGACAGCCGGTTCCGACCGGCTGAACTTCCGCTCTAAGCCGACGATCGTCGCGGCGGAAGCGGCAGCCTGATCCAACGCCGCGCGTCCATTCTGGATGCGCGGCGTCTTAGGTCTTGACCGCGCTCAGACAGATATGAGATTCTTGCAGTTGAGGAGGGGTTCTCCGTAACTCGGGTTGCGAAGCTCGAATCATAGGAGA